>JBHHTO010000145.1:0-6583 GCA_046753425.1 Rhodothalassiaceae bacterium
GGGGGCGCATCCGCTATATCGCGGCGACGGCAACCGAGCGCACGCGCACCTTCCGCATCGAGGTGACCGTCGCCAATCCGGACCACAGCCTGCGCGAGGGCCTGAGCGCGGACATCGAGGTGCCGGTAAGGACCGTCGAGGCGCATCGCATCTCTCCTGCCGTGCTCGTGCTGGACGATAAGGGCCGCGTCGGCGTGCGCACCGTGGACGAGACGGGACGTGTCGCCTTCTACCCTGTCCACATCCTGAGCGATGATGGCGACGCGATCTGGGTCAGCGGCCTGCCGCGCCGCGCAAATGTGATCACCGTCGGCCAGGAATTCGTCGCCGCGGGCCAGACCGTCACGGTCGCCATGGACAATGCGGGAGGCCCGGCATGACCGACGGCATCATCAGGGCGGCGATCGATCACAAGCGGCTCATCCTCTCCCTCCTGGCGCTGATCCTCATCGCCGGTGCCTATGCCTACGCGGTGATCCCGAAGGAGGACAATCCGGACGTCCAGTTCCCCTTCTTTTCGGTCTCGCTCATCCACGAGGGCATCTCCCCGGAAGACGCCGAGCGCATGCTCATCAAGCCGATGGAGAAGCATCTGCAGACGCTCGACGGGCTCAAGGAGATGACCGCGAACGGCTTCGAGGGCGGGGCCTCGATCGTGCTCGAATTCCAGAGCGACGCCGATCCGGACCAGGCGCTGCTCGATGTGCGCGAGGCGGTCGATCTCGGCAAGGCGGACCTGCCCGACGAGACCGAGGAGCCCATCGTGCGCGAATACTCCGCGGGCAAGTCGCCGATCCTGACGGTGGTCCTCTTCGGAACCGCACCCGAGCGGGCGATGGTGCGCATCGCCGAGGAACTCAAGGACCGGCTCGAGGCCATCCCCTCGGTGCTTGAGGCGCAGGTCGGCGGCAAGCGCGAGGAGGTCCTCGAGGTCATCGTCGATCCGACCAAGCTCGAAAGCTACAATGTGTCACTGGCCGAGCTGCTCACCGTGGTGCGCAACAACAACCGTCTGATCGCCGCCGGGGCGCTGGACACCGGCGATGCCCGCTTTGCCGTCAAGGTGCCGGGGCTGTTTGAGGACGCGCGCGACGTCGCCGGAATTCCGATCAAGTCTTCGCGCGACGGTGTGGTGACGCTCGCCGATCTCGGCGAGGCGCGGCGGACCTTCAAGGATGCCCGCTCTTTCGCCCGCTTCAATGGCCGCCCGGCGATCACCATCGAGGTCATCAAGCGCGTCAAGACCAATACCGTGGAAACCGCGCTGGCTGCGAAGGAACTGACGCGCCGGCTTGCCCAGTCCTGGCCGGCCGATGTGCAGTACGAATTCCTCGGCGATCAGTCGGTGTTCGTCAGCGAATTTCTCGGCACGCTGCGGAATTCGGTGCTGTCCGCGGTGGCACTCGTCGCCATCGTCATCGTCGGGGCGCTCGGCTGGCGCTCGGCAACGCTCGTCGGCATTTCCATCCCCGGTGCCTTCCTGTTCGGCATCCTGCTCCTCTACGCGCTCGGCTATACAATCAACACGGTCGTCCTTTTCGGACTCATCCTTGCCGTCGGCATGCTCGTCGATGGCGCCATCGTGGTCAGCGAATATGCCGACCGCAAGATGCTCGAGGGACACGACCGGCGCACCGCCTACCGCATGGCGGCGCAGCGCATGGCCTGGCCGATCATTTCCTCGACCGCGACCACGCTCGCCGCCATCGTGCCGCTGCTCATGTGGCCGGGGATTCTCGGCGATTTCATGAGCTATCTGCCGGTGACGCTCATCTTCACGCTCATCGGCTCGCTCCTGATGGCGCTCATCTTCCTGCCGACGCTCGGTGCCCTTATCGGCAAGCCGGGCGAGGCCGACCGCTCGCTCATGGAACAGCTCTCGGGCGAGGAACATGCCTTCGACCCGAGGCGCCTGCGCGGCTTCACCGGTGCCTATGTGCGGCTGCTTGCGGCGATCACGCGCCATCCCGGCAAGGTTACCGTTCTCACTTTCGCAACGCTGATTGCCGTCTGGGTCAACTTCGCCCTGCACAACGGGGGCTCGGTCCTGTTTCCTGACGGCGAGCCCAACACCGCCCGCGTCTATGTCCATGCCCGCGGCAATCTCTCGCTGCGCGAGATGGATCGGCTTGTTCGCGATGTCGAGGCACGGCTGCAGAACATCGAAGGCGTCAAGGATACCTATACCCGCGTCGGTCCGGGATCCGGGCAGGCCGAGGACACCATCGGCCGGGTCACCTTCATCTTCAAGGACTGGACGGAGCGGCCGCCGGCGACCGAGATCGAGGAAACGATCCGCAACCGCGTGGCCGACATCCCGGGCATCCGCATCGAGTTCCAGGAGGAGCAGAACGGCCCCGTGCAGGGCAAGGCGATCCAGATGCGCGTGGCGAGCCAGACGCCTTCCCTGATCGCGCCGACGGTGGCCCGCATCCGTGCCCATCTTGAGGAGATGGACGGCCTCGTCGACCTCGAGGACAGCCGGCCCGTCTCGGGACTCGAATGGCGTCTTGCCGTCGATCGTGCCGAGGCCGGGCGCTTCGGCACCGACATCACGACCGTCGGCAGCTTCATCCAGCTCATCACCAATGGCGCGCTGGTCGGCAAGTACCGGCCCGAATCGGCGGATGACGAGGTCGATATCCGGGTTCGCTTCCCGCAGGACGCGCGCGGCATCAGTGCACTCGATCACCTGCGCGTGCCGACCGCGTTCGGCATGGTTCCGATCCGCAATTTCGTGCACCGCGAGGCGCAGCCGAAGACCAGCGAGATCGAGCGTATCGACGGCGAGCGCGTGATGACCGTCGCCGCCGATGTCGCCGAGGGCGTGCAGCCGGCAGCCAAGGTCGCCGAGATCCGCTCCTGGCTTGCAAGCCAGAACCTCGACCCCCGGGTCAAGGTCAGCTTTGCAGGGCAGGACGAGATGGAACGCGAATCCTCGGCCTTCCTTGTCAAGGCTTTCCTCGTCGCACTGTTCCTGATGGCGGTGATCCTGCTCGCCCAGTTCAACAGCTTCTATCAGGCGGGGCTCATCCTCACCGCCGTCATCCTGTCGACGGTGGGCGTCGTCTTCGGCCTGTGGCTCACCGGGCGGCCCTTCGTCATCGTCATGACCGGCGTCGGCATTGTCGCGCTCGCCGGAATCGTGGTGAACAACAACATTGTGCTGATCGACACCTATGACAGGCTGGTGAAGGACGGCATGAAGCCGATGGAGGCGATCCTCCAGACCGGCGCACAGCGCCTGCGTCCGGTGCTCCTGACCTCGGTCACCACCATCATCGGGCTGTTGCCGATGATCTTCCAGTTCAATGTCGACTTCGTCAATCGCGCTGTCGAGGTCGGCTCGCCAACCAGCTTCATCTGGGTCGACCTGGCGCTCGCGATCGCCTTTGGCCTCGCCTTTGCGACCGCGCTCACCCTGCTCGTCACGCCGAGCCTGCTTGCACTGCAGGTGCGCTTCAGCGAGCGCCGCAAGCGGCGCAAGGCGCTGCGCGATCTGCGGCGGCGCCTCAGGCGCGGCGAGGCGGTCGATGGCGCGGGCGAACCCGGTGGCGCGCTGCCCGAGGCCGCTGAATGAGGCGTCAGGACGCCTCTTCCCGTCGCAGCAAGCGCCGGTAGCTGATCCAGCCGAAGGGGACGCTGAGGAGATAGGCGATCGCCACCGCGGCGAGCGCGGTCCAGCGATAGACGGTGACCGAGGCGGCAAAGAGCGCGACCAGGAACAGGGTCGGCACCATGAGATCCCGCCGCACCCGCACCTGACGCAGCGAGAAGGTCGGCAGTCGGGAAACCATCAGGGCCGCGATCAGCGCCACATAGCCGATGAGCACCGACGAGCGCTGGAAGATCGCGGAACCAACCGAGAAATCGAGCACCATCGGCAACAGGGCAAGCCCCGCTCCCGCCGGTGCCGGCACGCCGGTGAAGAAGCCGAGCCGCCGGTGCGGGTCATCCGCCTCCTCGAGCCGCGCATTGTAGCGCGCCAGCCTGAGGGCGCAGGCGACACCAAAGGCGAGCGCCACGATCCAGCCAACGCGCCCGCGCTCGGCCAATCCCCAACTGTAGAGAAGGAAGGCGGGCGCGACGCCGAAGGCGATGACGTCGGACAGGGAATCGAGCTCGGCACCGAAGCGGCTGGTGCTTTTCAGCAGCCGCGCGACAGCGCCGTCGAGCGCATCGAGGACGCTGGCCGCGATCACGAAGACCACCGCCAGTTCAAAGCGCTGCTCGAAGGCGTAGCGGATCGCCGTCATGCCGGCGCAAAGGGCCAGCGTGGTGACCACATTGGCGGCCAGTGCGCGCACCGTAAAGGCCGCCACCCGGCGCCGCGGCGCGGGCCGCTTTTTCAGCATCGCCGCGCCGTCTCCGGCGCCGCAAGGGGTGCCGCCGCCGCGATCACGGTTTCACCGCCGACCATGCGCTGCCCCTCGAGCACCATCGGTGCCATTCCCGGCGGGCAATAGACATCGACCCGGCTGCCGAAACGGATGATTCCGATCCGCGCTCCGGCCTCGACGCGCTCCCCCTCGCGCAGGTCACAGACGATGCGCCGCGCGATGAGCCCGGCGATCTGGACCACGGCGAGATCACTGCCATCGTCGCGCACGAGCCGGATGAGCTGCCGCTCGTTCTCCTCGCTCGCCTTGTCCAGCGTCGCATTGAGGAACCGCCCGGGCACATAGACGAGCCGCTCGACCCGGCCGTCGCAGGGCGCACGGTTCACATGCACATCAAAGACGGAGAGAAAGATCGAGATGCGCGTCCGCGGCGTCGTGCCCATCTCGAGTTCCTCCGGCGGCGCCACCGTGTCGATCCGGGTGACGATCCCGTCCGCCGGGCTGACGAGGGCCGCCTCATGGAGTGGTGTCGTGCGCGCCGGATCACGAAAGAAGTAGAGGATATAGAGCGTGAGCGCGAAGAGCAGCCACCCCAGGATCTCGAGCGACAGGACAAAGCACAGGATGGCCAGCGCGAAACTCGCAAGGACGAAGGGCATCCCGGCCCGGTGCACGCGCGGCAGGATTGGCGGTCTTGTGGCCATTGCTTCCAGCACTCCAAAAGAAGAACCGCCCGACTGTGGCGCAATCCAGGGCCAAGGTCAAAGGTCTGTGGCCGGCACTCCGGCGCGCTCTTCCGCCCGCTCCGCCTGCTGGCGTGTCCACATTGCGGCATAGACGCCGCCGGCGGCGAGAAGCTCCGCATGCCGCCCGCTCTCGACGATGGTGCCGTCGACCATCACCAGGATGCGGTCGGCACCGACCACTGTCGAAAGCCGGTGTGCGATGACCAGCGTCGTGCGCGCGCGCGCCACCAGTTCCAGCGCCTCCTGGATCTCGGCCTCGGTGTGCGAATCGAGGGCGCTCGTCGCCTCGTCGAGAAGCAGGATCGGCGGATTCTTGAGAATCGTGCGCGCGATCGCTACCCGCTGCTTCTCGCCGCCGGAAAGCTTGAGCCCGCGCTCGCCGACCATCGTCTCGTAGCCGTCGGGAAGCGCGCGGATGAAATCGTCTATGCGGGCGAGGCGTGCCGCCTCCCTGACCGCTTCGTCCGGGGCATCGGGGCAGCCATAGCGGATATTGTAGGCGATCGATTCGTTGAACAGGACGGTGTCCTGCGGCACGATCCCGATCGCCGCGCGCAGGCTTTTCTGCGTCACCCTGGCGATATCCTGGCCGTCGATCAGGATGCGCCCCGCGGTGACGTCGTAGAAACGGAACAGGAGCCGCGACAGCGTCGATTTTCCGGCACCGCTCGGACCGACCACCGCCACCGTGCGTCCGGCGGGAACGGTAAAGCTCACACCCTTGAGGACCGGGCGCCGCGGGTCATAGGCGAAGGTGACATTCTCGAAGCGGATTTCGCCTCCGCGCACGACGAGCGGCGGCGCACCGGGGCGGTCCGGAACCTCCTCCGGCGTGTCCATGAGCCCGAAGAGATACTCCATGTCGACCAGCGCCTGCCGGATCTCGCGATAGACGAAGCCGAGCAGGTTGAGCGGCACGAAAAGCTGGATCATCAGGGAATTGGCGAGCACGAGGTCGCCGAGCGTGAGCCGTCCGGCGAGGTGATCGAACACCGTCATCACCATGACCAGGGCGAGCGAGGCATTGACGACCAGTGCCTGCGCCGCGTTGAGCAGCGCGAGCGATCCCTGGCTCTTGATGGCGGCGGCCTGATAGCGTTTGAGCGTCGCATCATAGTTCCGCGCCTCATGCTCCTCGTTTGTGAAATACTTGACCGTCTCGAAATTGAGCAGGCTGTCCACGGCGCGCGCATTGGCCCGCGTGTTCTCGGCATTCATGCTGCGGCGGAACTTGGTGCGCCATTCGGTAATCAGGATCGACAGGGCGATATAGAGCGTGACGGAAAGGAGGAGCAGGCCGAGATAGGCGGTCCCGAAATGCGCCGCAAAGATGCCGGCCACAAGACCAAGCTCGAGAATGGTCGGCAGGATGTTGAAGATCATGAAGCGGAGCATGAAGTCGATGGCGCCGGTGCCGCGCTCGATCGCCCGGCTCAGCCCGCCGGTGCGCCGCTCGAGATGAAAGCGCAGCGACAGGCGGTGCAGGTGGCGGAAGGT
>JBHHTO010000146.1:0-6552 GCA_046753425.1 Rhodothalassiaceae bacterium
CACGACCCGGCCTTCGTCGCCGGCCTGATGGAGCCCGGGGAGACCGGCGGTCAGGAGACGCTCGCGACCATCGTCGCGGAGCGGTCGCGCGAGCTTGCACGCTATCAGGACGCGGCCTATTCGGCAGCCTATCGCGCCTTCATCGACGAGGTGCGCGCAGCCGAGGTGGCGGCCGGCATCGCCGACGATCGCCTGTCGCGCGCGGTGGCGCGACATCTCTTCGCGCTGATGGCCTACAAGGACGAATACGAGGTGGCACGGCTTTATACCGATGGCGCCTTCGCACGCGCGCTCGCGAAGACCTTCAGCGGCGATTATGCCCTCAGCTTCCACCTCGCGCCGCCGCTTCTCGCCTGGCGCAAGGATGCCCGCGGGCGGCCGAAGAAGATCGCTTTCCGGGGCCGCTGGCTTTTGCCCTTGCTGCGGCTTCTGGCCCGGGCGCGGCGGCTCAGGGGCACGCTTTTCGATCCCTTCGGCTATCACCCGGATCGCCGTCTCGAGCGACAGCTCATCATCGACTACCGCAAGTGCCTGCGCGATCTCATGCCGGCTCTACGGCCGGAGAATTATGACATCGCGGTGGCGCTCGCCGAATTGCCCGACCGCATTCGCGGTTTCGGGCCCGTCAAGGCGGCCAATGCTGCCGCCGCAAGGAAAGAGGAAGCGCGCCTTGTCGACGCCTTCCGCAAGGCGACCCCCGCGCCGTCGGCCGCGACAAGTGGCCATATTGCAGCGGGCGGCCGGTCATCACATCTGGGACAATGAACAGGCGATACTCAGGAGCCCGAGACGATGCGTTACGTACCTTATGATCATCCAGCCTTCGACGAGCATGAGGAGGTGGCGTTCTTTCACGACGCGACCACGGGGCTGCGCGCCATGATCGCGATTCACCGCCACTGGCGTGCGGATTCCGCCGGCGGCTGTCGCGTGCGCGAATATCCCGATGCCGACGCGGCGCTTGCCGATCTCCTGCGGCTGTCGCGGGGGATGAGTTACAAGGCGGTGATGGCTGGCGTCGATTCCGGCGGCGCGAAGGCCGTTGTCATGGGGCCCCTGCCGGATGGCGGAGAGGCCCGGCGTCAGGCCCTTCTCCGCGTCGCCAACTGGGTCAACACCTTCTCTGGCGCCTTCCGCACCGGGATCGATTTCGGCTTGCGTTCCGAGGACGTCGCGGTGATGCGGGAGCGGACGCCCTATGTGGTCGGGCTCGGCGCTTTTGACCCGGCGGCGACGACGGCGCAGGGGGTCCATGAGGCGATCCTCAATGCTGTCCGCCACCGGCTCCGCAAGAGGTCCCTTGCGGGTGTGAGCGTCGCCGTACAGGGGCTCGGCAAGGTCGGGGGCGCGCTCGTTGATCTGCTGCTTGCCGACGGCGCCGTCGTCGTCGGTGCCGATAGCGAGGTCGAGCGGGCGGAGGCCGCGGCGAAGAAGGGTGTCCGCATCGTACCGGTCGAGATTATCCATCGCGAGGCGGTCGATGTCTTCTCGCCCTGTGCGGTGGGCGAGATTCTGAACGAGACGACGACTCCCGAGATCCGCGCTGTCGTCGTCGCGGGCGCCGCGAACAACCAGCTCGCGCGCCCCGAAGACGGCCTTGCCCTGCATCGCCGCGGCATCCTTTATGCGCCCGATTATGTCGCCAATGCCGGCGGCCTGATCGCTGTCGCCGCCGAGCTCGGCGGGCACGACGCGGCGTGGGTCGGCCGCAAGATGAAGGCGCTCGGGCGGACCCTGTCGCATGTCTTTACAGTGTCCGAAGAGCAGGACATCCCGACGCACGAGGCCGCCGACCAGATTGCACTCGAACGAATTCGCGAGCGTGACCGCCGCTTTGGCCACAATCCGCGGCCACAGATCGTCGCCAAGCAATAGAGCCGCCACACTGGGGCCTGTCAAAGCAGTGCGGCCCGGAGTGTCGGTCTTTTTGACATCTGGCGCCTCGGCACATCGGGCCGCCGCGATCGAGGCGCGGCGAACTCCTTGAGCCCTGAAGCAAAACGCGCCCGAGCGTGAGTCTGGCACGGTGATTGCTCGCGATCGGGCACGGGACCGTATGCGGGACATGAACAGAGCGGTTCATGAGCCGGGGGGCATGCGGGGCGGAAGTTCGCCGGTCGAGAAGGGGGAACGGGAAGAGGCCGGCGGCTTCTCGCATGCGAGGGGGAAGCGAGGGCCGCCGGGAGTCCGGCGGCCCTCATTGGCGGCAGCAAGCCTCGGTCCCGGGACGCGCCCGTTCCTTTCTCCCTTTTCTTTTTCACGCCATTTCCTATGGTGCGCGCCGATTCCCTGACTGCGGAGCTGCCATGACCCTCGTCGACGAGATCGCCCGCCGGCGCACCTTCGCGATCATCGCGCACCCCGACGCTGGCAAGACAACGCTGACCGAGAAGCTGCTGCTTTACGGCGGCGCGATCGAGCTTGCCGGCGCGGTGAAGGCGCGCGGCGAGCGCCGGCGGGCGCGCTCGGACTGGCTCAAGGTCGAGCAGGAACGGGGTATTTCCGTCACCTCCTCGGTGATGACTTTTGGCCGCGAGGGGACCGTCTTCAATCTGCTCGATACGCCCGGGCACGAGGATTTCTCCGAGGACACCTACCGCGTCCTGAGTGCGGTCGATTCCGCGGTCATGGTGCTCGATGCGGCCAAGGGCATCGAGGCGCAGACCCTGAAACTCTTCGAGGTCTGCCGTCTGCGCGACATGCCGATCATCACTTTCATCAACAAGATGGACCGTGACGCCCGCGAGCCCTTCGCGCTGCTTGACGAGATCGAGGATCGCCTGGCGCTCGACGTCGCGCCGCTGACCTGGCCGATCGGCATGGGACGGCACTTCCGGGGCTGCTACGACCTCCTGCGCGAACGGCTGTTGCTGTTCGATGCGGGGGATCGCGACAGCCGGCGTGCGCCAGTTCCACTCAGCGGTCTCGACGATCCTGAACTCGCGCGTCTGCTCGATGCCGATCAGCTTTCCGGATTGCGCGAGGAAGTGGAGATGGTGCGCGGGCTGACCCGTCCCTTCGATCCCGCCGCCTATCGCGAAGGGCATCTGACGCCGGTCTATTTCGGCAGTGCCTTGAACAGCTTCGGTGTCGCGGCGCTGCTCGACGGCATCCGCGACCATGCGCCGCCGCCGCAGCCGCAGCCGGCGCTGACGCGACTGGTGGCGCCGGACGAGGAAAGGCTCAGCGGCTTCGTCTTCAAGATCCAGGCGAACATGGACCCCAAACACCGCGATCGCATGGCCTTCATGCGCCTTGCCTCGGGCCGCTTCCGCCGCGGCATGAAGCTCCTTCATGTGCGCAGCGGCAAGGCGCTCGCGGTTCACAATGCGCAGCTCTTCTTTGCCCGGGAACGCGAACGGGTGGAGGAGGCGGTGGCCGGCGACATCATCGGCATTCCCAATCACGGCGGCTATCATATCGGCGACACGCTGAGCGAGGGCGAGGAACTCGCCTTCACCGGCGTGCCCGCCTTTGCGCCCGAGCTTCTGCAGCGGGTACGGCCCGATGATCCGATGAAGGCAAAGCATCTCGCCCGCGCGCTCGTGCAGCTCGCCGAGGAAGGCGCGGCTTCGGTCTTCAAGACGCTCGTTGGCTCGGACTGGATCGTCGGCGTCGTCGGCGCCCTGCAGTTCGATATCCTCGCCGACCGCATCCGCAGCGAGTTCAACATCCCGGTGCGCTTCGAGCCGACCGAGCTCCTGACCGCCCGCTGGCTGGCCGCCGACGAGCCACGCGACCTCAAGCGCCTCATCGACAGCACGCGCGCGGCGATCGCCGAGGACCACACGGGTCAGCCGGTCTATCTCGCGCGCAATGCCTGGCACCTCAACAAGGGGATCGAGGACTGGCCCGAGGTGCGCTTTCTCAAGGTCCGGGGTGCCGAAAGCGGCCGCGACTAGGGCATCACCCGCGGTTCGCAACGGCCATCATGCGGGGGGTCAGCCGCGCCCCAGCCACAGGCGTGCGAGCGGCAGGCGTATCGAGCGCGGGCCGGTGCGGCGGCGCGGCGTGCCGATGCGGCCTGCGAAGACCGTCTCCTCGCTCGCCGGACCATGGACGCGATCGGCGAGGGCGGCGATCCGTTCGGCCTTCTCCTGCGTCCGGTGCCACTCCCAGCGTCGCTTGCCGTGCCGGGCATGGTGGGCGAAGATGATCGGGGCGAAGCTCGGCTGCACGGCGAGGCCATGGCGCGTCGCCGTCAGCCAGAAGTGTTGCAGGCGCTGTCCGGCCGCGATCCAGTCCGCGATCCGGCGCGGTCGCTGCCCATCGCGCCAGCGCACCGTCAGATGTGCGGCGCAGGAGAGCCCGGGCAGCAGATCGAGCTGAAGCGCCGCCAGGGCGCCACCGCCGAGATGGCGATTGAGCAGTCGCGTCCGCCACCAGCGGGCATTGGCCCAGCGCATGAGGCGCACGGTCAGGGGGTCGAGACCGACGGCTGCGGCGGGGATGCCCTCGCTCGTTCGCTCGCTGCCAAAGCGGATCACCCGCTCATGCACGCGGTGGCATTCGCGGATGGCGAGGCGCAGGCGCGTGGCGGCCATGTTGAGCCGGGTCGCCATCCATCTTTCTGCGGGCGCTTCATGCCAGCGAATGTCGAACTCCGGGCCCCATGCCGCCGCGAGCGCCCGTTTCTCGGCCTCGCCGAGCGGCCAGCGCCGATAGACGGTGCGGTCGACCGAGCGAATGGCGATGAAGGGGGCAAGCGGGTCCGGTTCGATCTCCTGCGCTGGCGAGAAGACGACGTCGATGCATTTCCTGTCCTGCGCCAGCGCCTGCCAGCGGCACTGGAGGCCGTGATCGGCCGCGGCAATGCGCATGGTCTCGAGAAGGGCACCGACGGCAAGCCAGACCGGCCGTCCGTCGGCATATTCATAGATGTTGGCACCCGCTTCGTGCTGCACATGGATGCGCACATGCAGTGGCCCGATCCGCTCGAACCGCCAGGGCTGGTCGTTGTCGCCAGAGGGCGCCCAGCGCGCGAGATCGAGGATGCGGTCGAGCACCGGCGCATCCGGCGACAGGCGCTCTTGCCCGCCGGCCGGACGCTGTCGTGCGAGATGCGAAATCCAGCGGGCGGCGATGGCGATCTGCAGGCGCCGCCAGGGATGCGCATTGCCGCCGCGGTGGCGGCCTTTCCTGTAAAGGCCGCGATAGGGATCGAACTGGTGAAACACCGGTGCCGGCTCGACGCGGCCGCGGCGGAGCAGGATCTTTACCGCCTCGGTTCCCAGAATCGCACTCGCCATCTGGCAGGCCATCGGGGTCGAGGGGCCGGCCTTCGCTGCGAAATCGACACGCCCGGGATCGACGAGCGCCCGCCGGTGCAGCCCCTTCGGGGCTAGGCCGACCATGAACTTCACATATTGCCGCTCGACGGGTTCGCCCTCGAGCCGGAAATACGCCTCGAAGCTCATGCCGCCGGGCAGAAAGCTGAGCCAGCCGACGCCATGCCCGAGCGGCGCCAGGGTGATCGCAGGAATGCCGCGCTCGTGCGCCCTCGCGAACAGGGCGCGTCGGACGTCGAGAACGAAGAAGTCGAGGCCATCGACAAGAAGGTCGACGCCGTCGAGGAAGGAATCGATATTGTCAGCGGTCACGCCCTTGGCAAAGCGGCGGATCCGCACCCCGGGATTGATTTCGCCGACCATGCCGGCAATGACCGACAGCTTTTCGCGCCCGAGCGTGCTCATGAAGGCGCCGGCCTGGCGGTTCATGTTGGCAAGATCGAAGCGGTCGAAATCGGCGAGGTGAAAGCGGCCAATGCCGAGCCGCGCCAGCGTCAGCGCATGGGCGCCGCCGACCCCGCCGAGGCCGGCGATCGCCACCGTGCGCTCACGCAGCATCTGCTGCTCCCAATCGGTGAGCCAGCCGAGCGTGCGAGAGAATGCCGTATCGTGGTCGAAGGCGGGCGCACCCGATGCCGATGGCAGGGCAGTGTCCTCCCGCCAAGCAGGAGGCGAAGACGGGGCGTTGCATGTCGCGGTGCGGCGTGCCATGGCCCGATCTTGTCAGCTGCCGGCGATGAGTCGGGCGGGCAGTGGCCAGATCGCACCGTGATCGGTGATCGCGCCCCAGACGTCCGGTCGCCGCATGTAGATTTCGGCGAGCAGGGCGTCCATCTCGCGATAGACCGGATAGCGGATGCCGTGATAGTCGACGCGCTCGCCCGTCTTCTCGAACTGGATGCCAAGCCGCAGCAGCAAACGGACAAGCGCGGGTTCGACGATGGCAACCACATGCGTCATCGCATTGTCGCGCGTCATCTGCACGATGGCGCGCATCAGCCCGAGCGTGATGCTGGGCACGGCGCGCCGCCCGAGGATGTCCGGCTCCGCATCGGCTGGCGGGGCGGGATAGAGCCCGTCGTCGCAACGCTTGCGAAACGCCTTGGAGATCGAGAAACGGGAAATCTCGGCCGTGAGGCGGCGCGGCAGCACCTGCTCTGCGAATTCGGCGAGGCAGGCGGAAACACGCCGTGCCGGCAGGCCCAATTGCGGCTCTTCGTCACGCGGCAGGATGAGACGCACGGTACCGGCAATGAGCCCCGAG
>JBHHTO010000147.1:0-6522 GCA_046753425.1 Rhodothalassiaceae bacterium
TGCAGGCGGCCTATGAGGCACGTCTCGCCGAATTCCAGGTCCCCGAGCTGCGCGATCTCGACATGGTCACCTTCGACCTCAAGGACAAGGAGAAGGCGGACCGCTTCGTCGCCCGGGTCCGTGCCGGCGAGGACTTCGATGCCGTGCTCGCCGACATGACCGACTTCAAGCCCGACGACGTGGCGCTCGGCGACCAGAGCCGGACGGATCTCGAGCAGGAGTACAATCCGCGTGTGGCGGATGCCGTCTTCAAGGCCGCGGAGGGAAATATCACCGATCCGGTGCAGAGCGTCTTCGGCTGGCATGTTTTCCGGATCAAGTCGATCACGCCGGCGAACGAACGGTCGCTGGCACAGGTCGCGCCGACCCTGCGCCAGGATGTGGCAAAGGAAAAGGCCTATGACGCCATCTACGACATGTCGGTCAAGGCCGAGGAAGCGCTCACCCGCGGTGCCGGCGTCGAGGAGATCGCGCAGACGCTGGGGCTCGATCTCGTGCGCGCGACGGTCTCGCGTGATGGCCATCTCAAGGATGGCGGCACCGCGCCGGCAGCGGTCACCGCGCATCTTTCCCGCATCTGGCAGGTCGCGGTCGATGAGCCGCCGACCCTCGAGGAAAGCGGCGACAACGGATTCATCATTCTCGACGTGACGGCGGAAATTCCGCCCGAGCAGCGTCCGTTCGAGGAAGTGGCCGATCTCGTCCGGGCCAATCTCCTCTCTGAGCGCAAGCTCAAGGCGGCGGGCGAACGGGCCGACAGGATCGCCGAGCGCATCCGCAACGGCGAATCGCCCGATGCCGTCGCCCGCGCGCTCGGCCTCACGGTGCTCGCCGTGCGCGGCGTCATCCGCGACGAGATCGGACGCGCGAGCAAGGTGGCGCCCGTCGTCGGCCGCCTCATTTTCGAGCTCGAGAAGCCGGGCGCGGTCGATGTCGAGCGGGCGGCGACGGGTGGCGGCTATGTCGTCGTGCGCCTTGAATCGGTCACCCCGGGCGACCCGGCGCGCGCCCCGGCGGCCTATGACCGGCTGAGGACCGAGACCGGCGAGGCGCTCGTGCAGGACGCGCTCCTGCAGTACCAGCGCGATCTTCTCGCCGCGATGGGGGTCGAGATCAACAATGCCCGCTTCCAGCAGCTCGTCAATCCGCAGGGAAGCTTCTAGGCGATGACCGTCCTGCCGACACGACGGCAGGTGCTCGACGACTATCGCGCCGGGCGGCCACAGGTGCTCTATACGCACCTTGTCGCCGATCTCGAGACGCCGATTTCCGCCTATCTCAAGCTGACCGGCGCCGCGCCCGGCAGCTTTCTCCTCGAATCGGTGGAAGGCGGTGCCGTGCGCGGCCGCTACACGATCATCGGCATGCAGCCCGACCTTGTCTGGCGTGCCTTCGGCGGCCGCGCCGAATTCGCCCGCCTCGAGAAGGGCCGGCCACCCGTCTGGCAGGCAAGTCCGGCACCGGCGCTGCCGTCGCTCAGGACGCTTCTCGGCGCGCTCCGCATGGATCTGCCGCCCGATCTGCCGCCAATGGCAGCGGGCCTCGTTGGCTATATCGGCTATGACATGGTGCGCGAGATGGAACGCCTTGGACCGGCAAAGGCCGACCCCTATGGCGTGCCGACGGCCTGCCTGGTGCGCCCGACGCTGACCGCGGTCTTCGATTCGGTCCGGGACCGGATCACGCTCGTGACACCGCTGCGGCCGCAGCCCGATCTCAGCGCCGAAGCGGCCTGCGACGCGGCGGAAGCGCGGCTGGAAGCTGCGGTGGACGCGCTCGCGCAGCCGCTGCCGGCGACGGATCTGTCGGTGGGCGACGGCTCCCCGGAAATCACCGCCCATACCGATCCGGCGCGCTACCGGAAGATGGTCGAGGCCGCCCGCGAACACATCTTCGCCGGCGATATCTTCCAGGTCGTTCTGGCACAGCGTTTCTCGCGCCCCTTCAGCCTGCCGCCGCTCACGCTTTATCGCACGCTGCGCCGCCTCAACCCGTCGCCCTTTCTCTATTTTCTCAATTACGAGGACTTTGCGGTCGTCGGCTCCTCACCCGAAATCCTGGTCCGCGTGCGCGATGGCGAGGTGACCATCCGCCCGATCGCGGGCACGCGGCCGCGTGGGTCCGATGCCGCCGAGGACGAGGCTCATGCGCGCGACCTCCTTGCCGATCCCAAGGAGCTTGCCGAGCATCTGATGCTGCTCGATCTCGGGCGCAACGATGTCGGGCGCGTGTGTGTGCCGGGCACCGTGCGCGTCACCGAACGCCATGTCATCGAGCGTTACTCGCATGTCATGCACATCGTCTCCAATGTCTGCGGGCGCCTCGATACCGACCGCTTCGACGCCCTCGATGCGCTCGTCGCCGGCTTTCCCGCCGGCACCGTTTCGGGTGCACCCAAGGTGCGGGCGATGGAGATCATTGACCAACTCGAACCCGAGGGCCGCGGCCCCTATGCCGGCGCCGTCGGCTATTTCGCCGCCGATGGCTCGATGGATACCTGCATCGTGCTCAGGACCGCGGTGGTCCGCGATGGCGTGATGCATGTGCATGCCGGCGCCGGCATCGTCGCCGACAGCGACGCCGCGCGCGAAGCGGAGGAGTGCCGCAACAAGGCGCGCGCGCTCTTCCGCGCCGCCGAGGAGGCGGTCCGCTTCGCGTCATCGGAAAGCGGGCGCGGCTGATCAGGCTGCGGGACGCGCCGGATCAGCGCGTCGGTACCGGCGCCTCGCCGCGATAGTCGTAAAAGCCGCGCCCGGTCTTGCGCCCGAGCCAGCCGGCCTCGACATATTTCACCAGGAGCGGACAGGGCCGGTATTTCGAGTCCGACAGTCCCTCATAGAGCACCTGCATGATCGACAGGCAGGTGTCGAGCCCGATGAAGTCGGCAAGCTGCAAGGGCCCCATGGGATGATTGGCGCCGAGCCGCATCGCCTTGTCGATCGACTCGACCGAGCCGACCCCTTCGTAAAGCGTGTATATCGCCTCGTTCACCATCGGCATGAGGATGCGGTTGACGATGAAGGCGGGAAAGTCCTCCGCCTCGACGACCTCCTTGCCGAGGCCCTCGACAAAGGCGCGGGCCTCGCGATAGGTCTCCTCCGCGGTAGCGATGCCGCGAATGAGCTCGACGAGCTTCATGATCGGCACCGGATTCATGAAATGCATGCCGATGAAATGCTCGGGCCGGTCGGTGGTCGAGGCAAGCCGCGTGATCGAGATCGACGAGGTGTTGGTCGCGATCAGGGCCGCCGGCTTGAGATGCGGACACAGCGCGCGAAAGATGCCCGCCTTCACCTCCTCCTTCTCGGTCGCCGCCTCGATGACGATATCGGCGTCCGCCATGTCGGCGAGGTCGCTGGTGGTCCGGATGCGCGCGAGCGCCGCATCGCGGTCGCTCTCGCCGATCAGGCCGCGATGAACCTGGCGGTCCATATTGCCGCGCATGACGGCAATCGCGGCGTCGGCCCGTTCCTTGTCGATATCGGCAAGAACCACCTCGTGACCGGCAAGCGCCGCGACATGGGCGATGCCATTGCCCATCTGGCCTGCACCGATCACTCCGACTGTGCTCATCTTACTCTCACCCTGCTTGCGGCACGCCGTCCCTCTCTGCTCAGCCGAGCTCCTTCTCGAGTTCCGGCAGCGCCTTGAAGAGATCGGCGACGAGTCCGTAATCGGCGACCTGGAAGATCGGCGCCTCCTCGTCCTTGTTGATGGCGACGATGATCTTCGAGTCCTTCATGCCGGCGAGATGCTGGATCGCGCCGGAGATGCCGACCGCGATATAGAGCTCGGGGGCCACGATCTTGCCGGTCTGCCCGACCTGATAGTCGTTGGGCACGAAGCCGGCGTCGACCGCCGCGCGGCTCGCCCCGACAGCGGCGCCGAGCTTGTCGGCGATGCGCTCGAGCATCTTGAAATTCTCCGCCGAGCCCATGCCGCGACCGCCGGAAATAACGATCTTCGCCGAAGTGAGCTCAGGCCGGTCCGATTTCGACAGTTCCTGTCCGACGAAGGTGCTGAGCCCCGGATCGGCCGGCGCATCGATGCTCGCGACCGGTGCCGCTTCGCCATCCCCCGCCTTGGCGAAGGCGGTGGCGCGCACGGTGATGAGCTTTTTCGCATCACTGGTCTCGACCGTGGCGATCGCATTGCCGGCATAGATCGGGCGCTTGAAGGTCTTCTCATCAACGATCTCGATGATTTCCGAGATCTGCGTGACGTCGAGCTTGGCCGCCACCCGCGGCAGGACGTTCTTGCCGAAGGTGGTGGCCGGCGCCAGAAGCGCCTGATAATCCGTCGCGAGGCCGACGAGAAGCGGCTCGAGCGCCTCCGCGGTGGGGTGCGCGAGATGTGGCGCATCGGCATGAAGAACCTTCGACACGCCGTCGATCCTTGCCGCCGCCTCGGCTACCGGCCCGGCACCGGAACCGGCAACGAGGATGTGAACCTCGCCCAGGGCCGCGGCCGCGCTCACCACCGCCCGTGTGGCGTCAGCGAGCGCGCTGTTGTCATGTTCGGCGAGCACGAGAGCGGTCATTTGATCACTCCTTCCTCACGCAGCTTTGCGACAAGCTCGGCGACGCTTTTCACCTTGATGCCGGCCTTGCGCTTCGGCGGCTCCTCGACCTTGAGGATCTTGAGCCGCGGCGTCATGTCGACGCCGAGATCGGCGCTCGCCCTGACGTCGATCGGCTTGCGCTTGGCCTTCATGATATTGGGCAGGGTCGCATAGCGCGGCTCGTTGAGCCGCAGATCGGTGGTCATCACCGCCGGCAGCCTGAGCTCCAGCGTCTCGAGTCCGCCATCGATCTCGCGCGTGACCCGGGCGCTGCCCTCGCCGAGTTCCAGCTTCGAGGCGAAGGTGCCCTGCGCCCAGCCGAGCAGCGCCGCCAGCATCTGGCCGGTCTGGTTGTTGTCGTCGTCGATCGCCTGCTTGCCCATGATGACGAGGCCGGGAGCCTCGTCCTCGACGATCTTCTGGAGGCATTTGGCGACGCCGAGTGGCTCGGTCTCGCCGTCATGCTGAACGAGGATGCCGCGGTCCGCGCCCATGGCAAGCGCGGTACGGATGGTTTCCTGGGCCTGCGCCGGCCCGATCGAGACGATGACGATCTCCTCTGCCTTACCCTGCTCCTTGAGCCGGATGGCCTCCTCGACGGCGATCTCGTCGAAGGGATTCATCGACATCTTGACATTGGCGAGATCGACGCCCGAGCCGTCGGGCTTCACCCGGATCTTGACATTGAAATCGACGACCCGCTTGACGGGCACGAGTATCTTCATGAAACGACCGCCTCCCTGACCGAGAACGCCTGTCGCCGCGCGACGGTGGGCCTTGAGCAATAGGCGCTCGACGGGAGCAAGTCAACGCATCTTGCTGCACTGCACACGGAGACGTCAGGCGCCCTCTTCGCGCGTCGCACCGGGGCGCCACAGGACGTCCGCCTCGCCCCGCTCATTGGCGTGCCGCGCGAGGACAAAAAGCTGGTCTGAAAGCCGGTTGAGATAGCGGAGAGCCACCGGATTGAAGGGTTCGCCAGCCATCGCGGCGACAAGCCGCCGTTCGGCACGGCGGACGATGGTCCGCGCCTGATGGAGATGGGCCGCCGCCGGCGTGCCGCCCGGCAGCACAAAGCTTGCCAACGGCGCCAGATGACAGTTGAGCGTATCGATCTCCCGCTCAAGCCGCTGCACCTGCTCCTCCCTGATGCGCAAGGCGTCCCCATCCGCATCCCCATCCCTCACCGGCGTTGCGAGATCGGCGCCGAGATCGAAAAGTTCGTTCTGTATGCGTGCGAGCAGCGGATCGAGATCCGCTGCAACATGGAGCCGCGCGACACCGATGGCGGCATTTGCCTCGTCGACGGCGCCGATCGCCTCAAGGCGCGGTGAATCCTTCGACACCCGCGCCCCGCCGGCGAGCGAGGTCTCGCCCCTGTCGCCGCCACGCGTGTAGATCCGGGTCAGCCGCACCATCGCGACTAGCGCGCCCAGAGAAGCAGCAGAATGCCGATGAGCACGATGGCGATAAACTGGAACAGGACCCGGAACTGCATCAGCCTGTTCGCGCGCTGGCGGCCCTCGATCCCGGGGCGTCCCATATTGAGCACCCCGAGCACGACGACGACGAGCGCCGCGATCATGAACACGACGATGAGGACATTGACAAGATCCATGGCTCTCTCCCCTGGCCGGAGGGTGGCAATCGCCGCTGCAGTCTAGCGCGGATCGGGGCGGCGATGCGAGGGCACAATCGTCGCGCAGGAGATCGCCCGCCGCTATCTGCAATCCATCTGTCAGCCGAGCGCGAGAGTTCGGCGGAGGTGTCCGGAAACCAGCGGTCGGTCTGTCTCGGGCAGTGTGCCGATCCGCGCGGCGTCCCGCGCCTCAATGGTGGCGATCTTGGCAGTACGAACGACGGATGGCACGGGCAGGCCCGCGGCGGCAATATCGGAAATGTCCACATCGCCAGGCCAGCCGCGGTTTTCGGCGCTGGTGATCATCAACACCCAGAGGAGA
>JBHHTO010000148.1:0-6456 GCA_046753425.1 Rhodothalassiaceae bacterium
AGGGCAAGGAAACGACGCTTTACACCTCGTTAAGGATGCGCCCCTTATCCTGCGCAAGGAACGGCCGGGGCACAATCCCCTGCAATCGACTGGCAAGGCCCCGGGAAGGCTGCCTTCGGCCCCGATCCTGCACAAGAGGCAGCCCAGGTGCGTCAAAGAGCCCAGGAACAGGAGCCCGACAGGGAGCGCAACGGGAAAGGCGGATGGCTGCTGCGGGGTTTTGCCGTTCTCGCCCTGCTGCTCGCGGGCGTGTCGCCGGGCATGGCCGCCGACGAGTCGCAGCATGCCGCGGCACGCGCGCTGGTCGAGCGGGTCGCCGCCGGCAACCATCTCGTGACGCCGGGGATCGTCGACGATCTCGTGCATCGCGCCGGGCTGGCAACGGGCGAGACGCGATTGCGGCTTCTTTATCAAGCCCTCAATCGCAGCGTCGCCCTGCGGCAGGAAAACATGCTGCTCGCCTGCGCGGAGCGCCTTCACAAGGAGGCCACGGCGCAGGGCAACCGGCGCTATGCGGCGCTCGCCGACGCTTTCCGCATCTATGGACAGAGCTATTCCGGCGTCCTCTTCGATACCATTGCCGGTCTCGAGGCCCTGCTGGCAAAGGACGAAAACCGGAACGACTGGCTGGTCGCGACGCAGATCCGGCTCCTCATCGCCAATGTGACGCCGCCGCTTGGGCAGTTCGAGCGCGCGATCCGGCATCTCAATGCGATCTTCGCCATGCTGCCAGAAGAGGGCCGCATGGCAACCCGGTTGCGCGCGGAAGCGCATGAGGCGCTCGGCACCCTTGATGCCCGGCTGCGCGATCTTCCGGGGATGCTGCAGCAATATCGTCAGGCGCTCGATCTCGCCGATGCACAGTCCTGGCCGCTCGATGGGGAAGCCATCCTTTACAATCTCGGCAATGTGTTCATGCAGGAAGATGACCACGGAGAAGCGCGGGTCATCTTCACGCGCATGCTCGCACTTGCCGAGCGGTCGGGGCGGGCCGAGAACCGTTTCTATGCCCTCTATGGCCTGATGCAGGTGGCGCACAATGCGGGCCAGCCCGAGCTGTCGGAGCACTATGCAGAGCAGGCACTGGCGACCATGCCGCCGCCGCCGGTGTTCGCCGCGGCCATTGCGCAGCACCGCGCCTTCAATCTCATCGCGCTTGGTGACCCCGAGGCGGCGGCGCGGCAGGTGGACATCGCCGAAGCCGCGATTCGCGACGGCGTGGATTTCGGCCAGACGATCTATGCGATCTACAATACCCTTCTCCGCTCGCGTCTGGCGGAGATCGCGGGCGACAGTCGCACGGCGCTCGCGCTTTACAAGGACTACGCGGCCGACCGTCTCCACTTCGTTCGCGACACCTTCGCCGAGGATGTGAAGTCGATCCGTGCCAGCCTCGAGGGGGCACTCGAATTGGAGAAGGCCCGGCGTGCGCTTGCCGAAGGCGCCCGAGCCCTCGCGCGCGACGAAATCCGCCTGCAGCGCATCGCGCTGGTCGCGGTCGGCATTGCCGGACTGGCTGCGCTGGCGGCCTTCCTCTACCAGCGTCGCATGGCCCGCGAGCTCGAGGCGAGCCGGCAGCGAGCCGAGGCGGCCAATATCGCAAAATCGAAATTCCTCGCCAATGTCAGCCACGAGCTGCGGACGCCGCTCAATGCCATCATCGGCTTTTCCGAGATGTGCGTGCGCGAGGAGATGGGTCCGCTCGAAAACCCGGCCTACAAGGAGTATGCCTCGGCCATTCACCGCTCCGGGCGTCATCTCCTCGCGCTCATCAACGACATTCTCGACCTTTCGCGCATCGAGGCGCACCGGCTCGAGCTCGACGAGAGCGAGGTCGCCGTCGCCGACTTCGTGGCCGAGGCCTGCGAGCTCGTCGGCGGCCATGACGCGGCGCGGGCGGACGCGATCCGCCTCGAGGGGCTCGACGACCTGCCACCGGTGCGCGCGGACCGCCGGCTGATGCGCCAGACCCTGGCCAACCTGCTGTCCAATGCGATCAAGTTCAGCCCCACCCAGACGGAGGTCGTCGTGTCCGGCGAGGTGCGGGCGGATGGCGGCATCGCCATCAGTGTTGTCGACAAGGGAATAGGCATGACCGAGAGCGATCTTGCGATCGCGCTGCAGCCCTTCGGGCAGGTGCAGTCGGTGATGACGCGGGCGCATGAAGGAACCGGGCTTGGTCTCACGCTCGTGAAGACCTTCGTCGAGTTGCATCGCGGCCGGCTCGAGATCCGCTCTGCACCCGGGGCCGGAACCCGGGCGACCGTCATCCTGCCGGCAGAACGGGTGCTCGCGGTCGCCGAAGACAGCCCGCCACGGGCCGTCGCGTCGGGAGGGCGGGCCTGAGCGCACCCTCACGAAGACGTGTGTCACAACGGGCAATCGCAGCGTGTGGCCTGTGATGCCATGGCGAGCCGGTTTCTTTCATGGCGGCCCGGACGGCGACGCGCAGGATCACTGCGCTTCTCGCCCTCCCGACCCTTGTGACGCTCGCGGCCTGCGAGCCGCGCGAGGTTGCCTTCTGCGAGTCCTGGCTGCGAAGCGGCCCTGGCCCGGAGAGCGAATTCCGCCGCCTCGAGACCATCGTCAGCGACCGGCTGCTTGAACCACTCGCGGCGCAGCGGGCCGTCTATCCGAATTACGATCCCGATGCCTATTTCCCCAGACGCCCGGGACGGGTTGCGGTCATTCTCGATGTTCTCGGCACTGCGCATGTGAAGCTGCGGACGGTGCGCATCCGCTATGGTCTCGGGGACTCCGCGACGGGCGGCGAGGAGCGGACGGAAAGCTGCTGCATCCGCGCCGACCCCTCGGTGCGCTGAAGCCCGGCGCTATGCCGCCATGGCGTCGAGCGCGCCCTGCAGGATCCAGACGGCGGCAAGCTTGTCGACGACCTCAGCGCGGCGCTTGCGGCTGGTGTCCGCCGCGATCAGCATGCGCTCGACCGCCGCCGTCGACAGGCGCTCGTCCCAGAAGGCCATCGGCAGGTCGAGCACGGCCTCGAGATTGCGCGCGAACTGGCGCACGCTCTGGCAGCGCGGTCCCTCGCTGCCGTCCATATTGACCGGCAGGCCGAGGACGAGCGCGCCGACGCCGTGTTCCGTGGCAAGCGCGGCGAGCCGTGCCGCATCGCGGGCGAACTTGCCGCGGCGGAGGGTGAGTAGCGGGCTTGCGACGCTGAGGGTGGTGTCCGAAAGCGCAAGGCCGACGGTCCTGCTGCCGACATCGAGCCCCATCAGGCGCGCCCGTGGCGGCAGGTGTTTCTTCAACTCACCGAGTGGCACAATCACGGACAGTCGCCCTTGCACAGCTTGCGTCAACGGGGGCTCCGGGTGTAGCTTCGCGCGCCGAACCCCGGCGCCTGCCGGACCATCCCGAGCCGATTGAACAGGACCCCCATGTCGGTTGACAAGGCTACAGTCAAGCGCATCGCGCATCTCGCACGCATCCGCGTCGCGGACGACGCCCTTGAGCCGCTGGCGCGCGAGCTTTCGAACATCCTCGCCTTCGTCGAGCAACTGAACGCGCTCGACACAAGCGATGTGCCGCCGATGACGAGCGCCGTCGAACATGGTCTCTACTGGCGCACCGACGAGGTGACCGACGGCCATCAGGCAGACGCCGTGCTCGCCAATGCGCCGGCCTCCGAGCTCGGCTTCTTTGCCGTCCCCAAGGTGATCGAGTGACATGACGGAGCTTTGCGAACTCACGCTCGCCGGGGCGCGCGACCGCCTGCATGCGCGCGAGATTTCGGCCCGCGAGCTGACCGGGGCCGCGATCGCTGCGATGGAGGTGGCGCGGCCCCTGAACGCCTTCATCACCGAGACGCCCGAGCGTGCGCTGGCGATGGCCGACGCCGCCGACAGGCGGCTGGCGGATGGCACGGCGACGGCGATGACCGGCATTCCCGTTGCCTGCAAGGACATCTTCTGCACGAAGGGCGTCCGTACCACCGCGGCGAGCCATATCCTCGACAATTTCGTGCCGCCCTATGAGAGCACGGTGACGGCGCGCCTGTGGGATGCTGGCGCGGTGCTGCTCGGCAAGGCGAACATGGACGAGTTCGCCATGGGTTCGTCGAACGAACACAGCCATTTCGGTCCGGTCAGGAACCCCTGGCGGCTCGGCGAAACCGACACCGTGCCGGGCGGCTCGTCGGGGGGCTCGGCGGCGGCGGTGGCCGCGGGCATCGTGCCGGCGGCGACCGGGACCGATACCGGCGGCTCGATCCGGCAACCGGCCGCGCTCACCGGCATCGTCGGATTGAAGCCGAGCTACGGCCGCTGCTCGCGCTGGGGCGTCATCGCCTTCGCCTCCTCGCTTGACCATCCCGGGCCGATGGGCCGGAGCGTGCGCGACGTCGCCATCATGCTCGGCGCCATGGCCGGCCATGACGCGAAGGACTCGACCTCGGTCGACCGCTCCGTGCCCGACTATGAGGCAGCGCTCACGGGCGATATCCGGGGGCTGCGGATCGGCATCCCGAAGGAATATCATGCCGACGACACGCCGGCCGAGATCGAGGCGCTGTGGGAGCGCGGTGCGCAATGGCTGAAGGACGCCGGGGCCGAGATCGTCGATATCTCTCTGCCGCACACATCCCATGCGTTGCCCGCCTATTACATCATTGCTCCCGCCGAAGCCTCGTCCAACCTCGCCCGCTATGACGGCGTGCGCTTCGGGCTGCGTGTCGTGCCCGAGGGCGCGCATTCCCTGACCGACATGTACGAGGCGACGCGTGGCGAGGGCTTCGGCGCGGAGGTCAAGCGGCGCATCCTCATCGGCACCTATGCGCTCTCGGCCGGCTATTACGACGCCTATTACCTGAAGGCACAGAAGGTGCGAACGCTGATCGCGCGCGATTTCGCAGCCGCCTTCGAAAAGGTCGACGCGATCCTCACGCCGACCGCGCCCTCGGCCGCCTTCCCCATGGGCGCGAAGCAGGACCCGATCGCGATGTACTACAACGACGTCTTCACCGTGCCTGCCGATCTCGCCGGCATCCCCGGCATTTCGGTGCCCGCCGGGCTCGACGCCGACGGCCTGCCCCTCGGGCTGCAGATACTCGGCCGCGCCTTCGACGAGGAGACCGTGCTCCGCGTCGCCGACGTGCTCGAGGCCGCGGCCGGCTTCACCGCCCGCCCGACGCGCTGGTGGGGGTGAGCGCGGCGACAGGGTTCCTCGACGCGTCGGCCTGGAGCGTGCGCAGGCGCGTCCCGCGCTCAAAACCGGATCTGCGCCTTTTCGAGAATGCTGTCGATGCGTGCCTCGACCTCGGGCCTGGGCGTCACCCGGTCCATCACCTTGAGCCCCAGGGGCACCGTGCAGTCGATCCCCATGAAGGGGCGGGTGTTCATCGGGATGGCATCATGGCCATCATAAACCCCGAGCTTGGCGGTGGTTCCCGTATGCGCCTGGGCGAGGGGGTCGATGTTCATCCCGAGCACATAGGGAATCACCACCAAGTCCCGGTCCGCCATGAAGCGATGGGCAAGCGCCCAGTCGCGTTCGTGCGGATTGCGGATGTCGATATCCTTGTCATAGACGAAGACGTGCTTTGCGAAGCCCTGCAGCGTCGTATAGGCGCGCAGCATGGCGAGCTTGGGCTCGCCGATGCGCTTCTTGTCGATCGCGATGTGAACGGTGAAGCCGCAGCCGGCGGCGGGATCGACATAGACGTCGTGCACGTTGGGCATCACCTGCAGGAGGTCCTGATAGACCTTCACCGAACGGAAGAAGGCGGCGATATTGTTGGTCTCGTTCAAGGGCCGGCCGATATGCACATGCTGGTAGATGGGCCGCTTGCGCATGGTGATCGCGGTGACATGGAAGCGCGGCCGCCGGCGCGCCTCGTCGTAAAAGCCATTGAACGAGGCGAAGCGGCCCTGCATCGCCCAGTCGAAGGGCTTGAAGACGCCCTCGATGACGATCTCGGCGTCCGCCGGCACATCGACGTCGATGGTCTCGCACTTGACGAGCTTCACCGGTGATCCGCGCAGCCCGCCGACGAAGGCGAAGTCATTGTACTTGTAGGGCAGCGCCGGATTGGCGCCGGCAAGCACGATGTCCGGCGGTGCGCCGACCACAAAGGCCGCCGGGAAGGGGCGGGCCTTGTCATAGTCCCAGGTCGCGGGGTCGTCATCGATCTTCGCCGCCCAGTATTCCTCCATGCTTCGCGCGTCCCCCGTATAGCGGAAGATCCACACCGAGCCCTTGTCGCGGCCGCTGATCTCGAAGCGGTGATAGGAGAGATTGTAGGCGTCCGGCGCCGGCTTGGTGCAGCACACGGCGCAGAGAAAGCGGCCCTCGAGCATCTCCTTGCCCATCGTGCCGTCCTCTGGGTTCATGCGCAGGATGGGGAGCCGGCCGAGATCGATGTCGTCACCGGTGAGGATCACCTCCTTCACCGGCGCATCGGCGGGATCGACGAACTCGGGTGGGACGCCGCCGGATTGC
>JBHHTO010000149.1:0-6340 GCA_046753425.1 Rhodothalassiaceae bacterium
CCGCTCGACGGCGGGGCGCCGGCGCCGCGGCGTCGACGGTTTTACGCTCATCGAGCTCATCGTCGTGCTGGCGATCATCGGCCTCGTGCTGGCGCTCGCGACGCCGCGCCTGCACCGGGCGCTGCCCGGGGCGCGACTGGCCGCAGGCAGCGAGGCGCTCGCCGCCGCCTTGCGCGCGACCCGCGCCCGGGCCATCAGCGGAGGCCGCACGGCAACGCTGGTCATCGATATCGACGACGCCCGTTTCGGCCCCCCCGGCAACCTTGCCGCACGACTGCCAGCGGAGACGACGATCGCGGTCGAGACCGCGGCGGAGGCGATCGACCACGCCGCGGACCGCGCCGCCTTCGCCTTCTATGGCGACGGTTCGGCGTCGGGCGGGCGGATCATGCTCGGGCGCGGGGACCGTACGTACCGCATCGACATCGACTGGCTGACCGGGCGGATTACGGTGGAACCGTCTCAAAAAGAGCAGTAAGGGAGGGTTCAGCAGCCTGTGGTCGCGACCCGGTGCGGCGCATGCACTGGCCGGATGATGCGCAGTCACCTATGCTCATATGTTCCGCCGTGTGGGTGACGGCGACCGGGGGGAGGCCGCCCGGCAATGGATGGGGCAGGACGAAATGCAGCTCGACTGGTCTCAACTTGTTGATCTCCTGCGGCGTTTCTGGCGCTGGTGGATGGCCGGCCTTGCCGCGCTCGTCCCAGCGGCGCTTGCGCGCCGGGTCCGTCGCTTGTTCGCCATTCTCGAGATCGAGACCGACGGCAGCCGGGTGCAGCTTCGACACCGTCATGGCGACATGGTGCGGGAGCTTGGGACCGTGGCGTTTGCCGACCGTGCCAGGGATGCGGTTGCTGCCGAGCTGGGGTCGCTGCTTGCCGCGGCCGATGGATATTATGACCGCAGCTTGCTCTGCGTCGCGCCGTCACGCGTGCTGTCGCGCACCGTCCGTGTGCCCGCAGCCGCAAGGCACAGCCTCGCCGAGGCGGTCGGCTATGACATCGACCGGCAAACGCCCTTCGGCGAGGACCAGGTCTATTTCACCGTGGAACCCATTCCCGGAGCGGCGGGAGAAGGCGAGATTCTCGCCCGTCTCGAGGTCGTGCGCCGCAGTGATATCGATGAACCCCTGGCGATTCTCGCCGCGGCCGGCATCCGACCCGATCGCATTGTCGCCGGAGACGCCGGCGGGCGACTGCCGCTGCCCGCCGCCGCGGCGCGCGAGAGGAAAAGCCGGCGGCGCCTTGCCGGCATCCTCGCCCTGGGCGCGGCGGTCGCCTTTTTTCTCGCCGCCTATCTGCCGGTCGCCCGTGTCAACGAGGATCTGGCCCGCATCGAGGCCGAGTCGGCGCGCACGCGCGCGGCGGCACAACGCGTCGAATCGCTGCGCCGGGAGATGCAGGCGCTGGCCGAGGCCGAATCGCGGCTGCTCGAGCGCAAGGCTCACGAACCGATGGCGCTGACCCTGCTTGCGGAAGTCACCGCGGCCATTCCCGACAGCGCCTTCCTGATCGAGTTCGGGGCCGATGAGGTGCGGGTCACCTTCTCGGGTTATGCGGAGAAGGCGTCGGACGCCATTTCCTGGATCGAGGGGACCGAGCATCTCGGCGGTGCCCGCTTCCTGTCACCGGTCATGCAGGACCAGCGGCTCGGGCGCGAGCGCTTCAGCCTCGCCGCCGAGCGCCGGGATGGCGATGGGCGGGTCCGACAGCCGGAGGGGGGACGGGGGCCATGACGGGACGGCTGCCACCCTGGCTCTCGCGCGGGCTTGCGCTGGCGCTTCTTGCCGTCTTTCTCGGCGGTGCGGCGACAGCCGTCTATGTGCCGTTGTTCGGCGCCTATGACGCGGCCGCGGAACGGCTGCAGGAGGCACGCGACCGGCTCGCCCGCTATCGCCGCATCGCGGCCTCGGCGGAGCGCATCGAGCAGCAGGCCGCAGCGGCGCGGGCGGCGCGTGCACAAAGCGGGATCTTCCTCGTCGGTGACACGGATGCGCTGGCGGCGGCGGCCCTGCAGAACACGATCGGCGCCCTCGCACGCGAGGCGGGTGCCGAATTGCGATCGGTGCAGAGCCTGCCGGCCGAGGAGCGCGACGGTCTCGTCCGCATTCGGCTCAAGTCGCAGCTCATCATGACCACCAGAAGCCTCGAACGCCTCCTTTACGCGCTCGAGACCGGGCGGCCGTTGCTGTTCGTCGACGATATCCGGATTCGTGCCCGCCTCGGCCGCCTCGCGCCGCGCACCGACAAGCTCGAGATCGACAGCAATTTCATGGTCGATCTGACGGTCTCGGGCTACCGGCTGGGAGAGGTGGCATGAAACGCCGTACCTGGTCGGAAAGGCTGCCGGTCGTGACGCTCGTCCTGCTGCTGCTTGTGCTCCTGATGCTGGCAGGACGCGGTCCATCACGCGATGCGCCGGACCCTGGCGTCACCCCTGAAGGGGGAACCGGTCTCGGGCCGCTTGTCGAGGAACAGCCCGAATTCCGCCCGCCGCCGCGGTCGGATTTCGCTATCGTGGTGACCCGTAACCTGTTCTCGATCTCCCGCACCGCGCCACCCGAGGCGCCAGCGGGAAACGGCCCTGCGGCCGGATCGCAGGAGCTCTCGCTGGTCGGCATTCTCCTCGCTGGCGGCAAGGCGGTGGCGCTGCTGCGCGACCGGGCCGGCAACCGGACCGTCCAGCTTGCGCAGGGCGAGGCCTATGGTGGCTGGACGCTCGAGCGGCTCGATGCCGCGCACGCCGTGCTGCGGCGGGGCAGCGAATCGATGACGCTCGGCATCGTCTTCGCCGACGCCACAGGAAGCGGTGTCCCGGGTTCGATACGCGGACCGCGTCGACGGCAGCCCTTCGCACCGCGACGCGGCGACGCGGCCGGCAATCCGGTGCCGGCCGAGCGACCGAGTCTCTTCGAGATCCAGCGCGGCCAGCCGGCCAATGCCGGACACGCGCCGGACGGCGGCGGCCAATGATGCGAATTTGTGCCAATAAAGTGTATTGGCCCCGATTGCGGCAACCCCTAGGATAGGCCACCATGCGGTCCGTACGATCGGGTCGGGCCGGCGGCGTTCCCGGGGTCGGACAGGGAGGAAGCGCGGTGGGGGGGTACAGAGACGCCATGGCGGTGAGGGTGAGTCAGAACCGGTTCCGGTGCGGCATCGCATTTGGCCTGCTGCTGCTCCTCGCGGGATGTAGCCACGCGGGCGGGCGCGGCGCCGGCGACAGCTCGCCGCCACCACCGGGCCTCTTCGGTGCGCCGCGGCAGGCAGCGGACGGGGGGCGCGGCGCCGAGCAGGGCGAGCGCATCTCCGGTGGCGAGGTCGCGGCGGAGGGCGCTGCCCCGCCGAGCGCGCCTGAGCTCTATCCCGGTAGCGGCCGCTTCGTCGGAACGCCGCAGGCGCGGGTCGGCGAAGGCGCCGACTCGGGCACCTTCACCCTCAATTTCGCCGGCGCTGATGTGCGCGAGGTGGTGGACGCCGTTCTTGGCCGCATGCTCGGACTCAACTATCTCGTCGATCCCAAGGTGCAAGGGACGATCACGGCGCGCACGGCGCGGCCGCTTGCCCGCGATCAGGTCCTGCCGGCCCTCGAGGACATCCTCGCGGTCAACGGCGCGGCGATGGTCGCGAGCGACGGGCTTTACCGCATCCTTCCTCTCGACGCGGCGCGTGGCGGCGGGCCCGTGCTCGGTGGTCTGCGGCCGCGGCAGCAGGGCTTCGCGACGCACATCATCCCGCTCAAATTCGTCTCCGCCGACGCCATGCAGCAGACGCTCGAATCCTTTCTCGCCCCCGGGCGCGGACTGATTGTCGACGAGGCGCGCAACCTGCTCCTCTTTCGCGGCCCCGGCGTCGAGGCGACCGACCTCATCCATCTCATCGACGTCTTCGATGTCGACTGGATGGAGGGCATGTCCTTTGCCCTGCTGCCGCTTGCCAATGCCAATGTCGGCGATGTCATCGTCGAGCTGGACACCATCTTCGGCCAGGACGGCAATGGCCCCGAGGCGATGCGCGGAGTGGTGCGTTTCCTGCCCATCGAGCGCATGAACGCGGTGCTCGTGGTCAGCGAGCAGCCGGTCTATCTTGAGCGCGCCCGCGACTGGGTGGCGCGCCTCGATCGCGGCGGCGGCGCACAGGGGCAGCGGCAGCTCTATGTCTATCACCTCAAGAACGCCCGCGCCGGCGAGGTCGGGGAGGTGCTGGGCGAGCTCTTCGACGTCCGCACCGTCGGCGAATCGGCGAACGCCGGCCGCGGCGAGGTCGCGCTCGGTCTCGAATCGGGCATGCTCATCGGCAATACCGGCGGCGGTCTCGCAAGCGGTGGCGGCAGGCTCGGAGGAGGGCAGTCGACACGGCCGCCGGCCCGGGGATCGGCGGCGAGCCCGACCCCGTCGACATCGCGGGCGAGCCGGACGCGGCGCGGTGGCGGGGCCCTGTCGGGTGCGCGCTCGCGACGTGACCTGCCGTTTGCGGGCGAGAATGGCGACGGCCCGCGGATCATCGCCGACGAGCGCAACGACGCGATGCTGATCCTGGCCACGGCGCAGGAATACCGGATGATCGAGGCAACCCTGCAGCGCCTCGACGTGCCGCCCCTGCAGGTGCTCATCGAGGCGACCATCGCCGAGGTCACGCTCAATGACGCGCTGCAATTCGGCCTGCGCTGGTTCTTCGACGCGAGCGGCCAGGACGATACGCAGAACATCACGTTCAGCGACCTCGAGACGGGCGGGGTGAACAGCACCTTCCCCGGCTTCTCCTATCTCTTCGAGGGCAACAATGCGCGGCTCGCGCTCAATGCCCTCAACGAGATCACCGATGTCACCGTCGTGTCCTCGCCGCAGATCATGGTGCTCGACAACCAGACCGCGCGCCTGCAGGTGGGCGATCAGGTGCCGGTGCCGGTGCAGCAGGCGGTCTCGACGCTCGATCCCAATGCGCCGATCGTCAATTCGATCCAGTTCCAGGACACCGGCGTCATTCTCGAGGTCACGCCGCACGTCAATGCCAGCGGCCTCGTCGTCCTCGACGTGCGCCAGGAGGTCTCGGACGTCGTGCCGACGACCTCTTCGGGCATCGATGCACCGACCATCAAGCAGCGGGCGATCAACTCGACGGTGGCGGTGCAGACCGGCGAGACGATCGCCCTCGGGGGCCTCATCCGCGACAGTCGGACCGGCACCGATGTCGGGGTCCCGGTCCTCATGCACATCCCGCTGCTCGGCAATCTCTTCAAGACACATTCGACGAAGAACGACCGCACCGAGCTTCTCGTGCTCCTGACGCCGCAGGTGGTGCGTGATCGCGAGGAGGCCCGTACGGTGACGCAGGAGCTGAGGCGCCGGCTCAAGGGGCTCGAGCGGCTGCGCGCCCAGTTCGGCGGCGAGCCGGAGACAGAGGATGCAGCGACCCCGCCGGATCGACCCTGAACGCCCGCGCGGCGGCGAGAAAGGAGCGGTGGCGTCCGGTTTCACGCTGATCGAGGTGCTGGTCGCCTTCGCCATCGTGGCCGTCATGCTGCTCGCACTGTTCGAGGGCACGGCGCGCGGCCTGCGCGCGATCGAACGGAGCGAGCGGCACGCACGGCTGCTCGAGCTGGCGGAGAACCACCTTGCCGAGGTCGGAACGCTCCTGCCGGTCGCACCCGGGCGGCTTTCCGGCCGCGACGGCGATCACGCGTGGGAGATCCTGATCGCGCCGGACGCCGCCGCGTCCGGCATCGATCCCGCGATCCTCGCGCAACAGGGCTTTGCGCTCTACAGCGTCGAAGTCCATGTGCGCGGCCCTGAAGGAGGAGAGGAATGGCTGCAAAGCGTGCGCCTTGCGCCGGTCGCGCCCTGAGCGGCTTCACCCTCGTCGAGTTGCTCGTCGCGCTCGTCCTCGTCGGCATGATCTCGGCGGCGCTGTTCACCGCCATGCGCTACTCCGCGCGTAGCTGGCGCGCCGGCGAGGCGCGGATCGTCGACGCCACCGACGGGGATGCGGTGCGCCACTTTCTGCGCGCCCGGCTGACCGAGAGCATGCCGGTGACGATGCCGTCGACGGACCGGACGCGCGAGCCGGTGTTTCGCGGCGACGGGACGCATCTCCGCTTTGCCGCGCCGATGCCGCACGGACTGGGGCTCGGCGGCGTCTATATGTTCACGCTCGGGCCCGGGGAGGGGGCGCCGCTGATGCTCGACTGGCAGCTCCTGCGGCCCGATCGCCTGCTCGATGTGTCGGACGGGAGGCAGCGCCCGCGGCCGCTTGCCATCGCCGGGGTCCGCGCCGTCCATTTCCGCTATTTCGGCCAGCGCGAGCGCGCGGTGGAACCCGCCTGGACCGAGGTCTGGGACGG
>JBHHTO010000150.1:0-6338 GCA_046753425.1 Rhodothalassiaceae bacterium
CGGGCTCCTGACACCGCCGGTGGGACTGCTGGTCTTCACCCTCAAGTCCGCGGTGCCCGACCCCACGGTTGGCCTCAAGGACATCTTCCGCGGCGCCGTTCCCTACTGGCTGATCATGCTCGTCGTCGCGCTCATCGTCTGGTTCGTGCCGGCGCTTGCAAGCTGGCTGCCCAACCACATGCTCTATGGCTGAGGCCCGGCCGGGGCAGGAGGGGCGCCCCGATTCCGCACCTTTTGCGCCGCATCTTCGGCAAATTTTCGACCTATCCGATTTGACGCGCGCGCATGGCAGCGCACAGTCTGTGCGTATCCCGATAACCACACGGGCAGCGACGGGGGGTCGAAAAGGATGCGGTGGGCCGGACTTCTCATGCTGTGTCTCGGGCTTGCGCCCGCGCTTTCCGCCTGTGCCGGGACGGGCGGTTCGTCGCGCGGCTATGGCCCACCACCGGACGCACCGCAAAAGCTGATCGCGCCCCTTCTCGGCAAGGGCAAGGTGGACAGGCTGAGCGAGCCCGATCCCTACCAGGCGCGGGTCGACGGCCGCTGGTACTATGGCTGGCGGGTCTGTGCCCGGCTCGTGCCCGGCGACCGGCCCGCCTTCTTCCTCGTCCGCGATGGGCGGGTGCTCGTGTCGGCGATCGCCGATGCCGACGGCCGCGGCCCGCAGAGCGTCCGCGCCCGCAGCCTCTGTGCCGTGCGTCTCGAGAATGCCGGCTAGCGCGCGGTCCAGCCGCCGTCGACGGGAAGCGCGGCGCCATTGAATGAAAGCGCGTCGTCCGAGCACAGGAAGAGCAGCAGCGCACCGAGCTCCTCGATGGTGACAAAGCGCTTGTTCGGCTGCGCCGCGAGAATGACGTCGCGAATGACGTCTTCCTCGCTCAGGCCGTGGGCACGTGCCTGGTCGCGGATCTGGCCGTCGACAAGCGGCGTGCGGACATAGCCGGGGCAGATCGCATTGCAGGTGATATTGGCATCCTCCGCGGTCTCGAGCCCGACCGTCTTTGTCAGCCCGACAAGCCCATGCTTGGCCGCCACATAGGCGGCCTTGAAGGGCGAGGCGACCAGCCCGTGGGCCGAGGCGAGGTTGATGATGCGGCCCCATTTACGCGCCTTCATCCCGGGCAGGGCCAAGCGCGTGGTGTGAAAGGCGCTCGACAGGTTGATCGCCAGGATCGCGTCCCACTTGTCGGGCGGAAAGTCCTCGACCGGGGCGACATGCTGGATGCCGGCATTGTTGACGACAATGTCGACGCTGCCGAAGGCCGCCTCGGCGCCGGCGACCATGCGTGCGATCGCCTCGCGGTCGCGCATGTCGGCATCCGAATAGAGGGCGCGCACGCCGTGTTCGGTCTCGATCCGGCGCCGCTCCGCCTCGATCCCGGCACGATCGCCGAAACCATTGAGCATGACATGCGCCCCGGCCTCGGCGAGCCGGCGGGCAAGGCCGAGGCCGATCCCGCTCGTCGAGCCGGTGACGAGTGCGGTTCGTCCGTCCAGCGGTCTGGGCATCGCGACCTCCTCCGGTGGCTTTATTGCGATGCAATATAAATGCCCGACGACACCGCGCAAGGGCCCGCACCGTCACCGCGTCCCGCGCCGCGAGCGGACGCCGTTCTCATAAGAATATTATTAACTTGAGGTGGCCAGGGTAAGAGATGACTTGTGCCGCCGCAAAAGTGTCATATTATTGCAGGTGCGAAAGGCGGCCGGCAGAGTTGCCCGCATGCGAGAAGGACCGTGATCGGCTTGGGGCTCTACAGCCTATATGAGTGGCAGCACGCGGCGATGGCGCCGCTGCGTCTGGCCATCGAGCAGACGCAGGGACTGCTGCGCAATCCCTTCAACCCGTGGCGCCATACGCCCGCCGGGCGCCTCGTCGCCGCGGCCTGCGACCTGACCGAGCATGTGACCCGGCGCTACGGCAAGCCGCGCTTTGGTCTTGAGACGACGGAGATCGAGGGCACCGAGATTGCCCTCGAGGAGGAGGTGCTGGCGCGGCGACCCTTCGGGCAACTCCGGCATTTCCGCCGCGACACGGAGCGGCCGGGCGACCCGAGGCTCCTCATCGTCGCGCCGATGTCGGGACATTTTGCGACCCTTCTCCGCGGTACGGTCCGCGCCATGCTGCCCGATCATGATGTCTATATCACCGACTGGCGCGACGCCCGTGAGGTGCCGCTCTATGAAGGCGGCTTCGATCTCGACGACTATATCGACTATGTCCGCGACTGGCTCGACGTCCTTGGTCCTGGCACCCATGTGATGGCGGTCTGCCAGCCCTCGGTGCCCGTCTTTGCGGCGCTCGCCCTGATGGAGGAGGACGACGACCCGGCGCGGCCGGCGTCGCTCGTCATGATGGGCGGGCCGATCGACACGCGGGTCAGCCCGACCGCGGTCAACCGCCTTGCGACGACGCGGCCGATCTCCTGGTTCGAGCGGCATGTCATCACCCATGTACCGCCGCCCAATCCGGGCATGCTGCGGCGGGTCTATCCCGGCTTTCTGCAGCTTGCCGGCTTCATGAGCATGAATCTTGGCGATCACCTCGAGCGCCATCGCGACTTCTTCCTGCATCTCGTCGCCGGCGATGGCGAGAGTGCCGAGGCGACGCGCGCCTTTTATGAGGAATACCGCTCGGTGATGGATCTGACCGCCGAGTTCTATCTGCAGACCGTTGAAACCGTCTTCCAGCAGCATGCCCTGCCACGCGGCGTCTTCCGCCACCGCGACCGGCGTGTCGATCCGGGCGCCATCCGGCGGACGCCGCTTCTCTGTATCGAGGGCGAGCATGACGACATCTCGGGGCTCGGGCAGACCCGCGCGGCGCTCGATCTGGCGTGCAATCTCGCCCCTGACCGGCGTCACTACCATCTGGCGCGCGAGGTCGGCCATTATGGCATTTTCAACGGCCGCCGCTGGCGCGAACGGATCGCACCGGAAGTGAAGCGGTTCGTTCGCCGCGCCGCGGTGGGGAGCCAGGCCTGAACTGGCGGCGGCAGCCTCCGGTCAGGTCTCGCGGCACAGAAGCCGGGCGGGCCGCTCTTGCCCTTGGCGGCGCGGCGACGCACAGTGGGCGGGTCCGTACGACCGCGAGGGCGAGAAAGAGGACATGCGCCGAACCGTCCCGATCCGACCCCTGATCCTGCTGCTGATGCTTCTTGTCGCCGGACCCGGTCAGGCCGGGGCGGCGCTTGAAGTCGCCGGCCGGCTCATGCAGGGCGGACTGCTCATCGGCCGGGTGGTGCCGGGTGCCCGCGTGCGCCTTGACGGCGACACGGTTCCGGTGGCGCCCGACGGCCGCTTCGTCATCGGCTTCGGACGCGACGCACCGCCCGCGCACGTGATCGAGGTCACGCAGCCGGACGGCGGGGTCGAGCGGCACCGGCTCGAGGTGGCGGCGCGGCACTATCGCATCGAGCGGGTCGACGGCCTGCCCGAGAAGACGGTGACCCTGCCGCCGGAGTACCACGCACGGCGGGCCCGTGAAACCGCCCTGGTGCGCGAGGCGCGGGCCGTCGTCTCGGACCGCCTCGACTGGGAACAGGGCTTCATCCTGCCCGCCGAGGGACGCATTTCGGGGGTCTATGGCTCGCAGCGGATCCTCAACGGCAAGCCGCGCTGGCCGCATTACGGACTCGATGTCGCGGCGCCCGCAGGGACGCCCGTGGTCGCGCCCGCGGGCGGCATCGTGCGCCTGGCGGAACCGGATTTCCTGCTCGAGGGCGGCATCCTCGTCATCGATCACGGCTTCGGCGTGAGCTCGACGCTCATGCATCTGAGCCGCATCGACGTCGTTGTCGGCGAGGAAGTGCGGAAGGGGCAGCAGGTCGGTGCCATCGGAGCCACCGGCCGCGCCAGCGGGCCGCATGTCGACTGGCGCATCAACTGGCGCGAGGTGCGGCTCGATCCCGGCCTCGTGGTCGATCTTCCGGCCGCCCCCGACACGCGACAAACGGGGGCGCGCTGATGCGCCGGCTTCTTCTGAGCGTCGCCCTCGCGCTTCTCGCCACGCCCGCAGCGGCGCAGGGCTGGGACCTGTCGGCGGTGGTGCGCGGCGAATCGGATCATGTCGACCGGGGCCTCACACTCTCGGGCAGCGATCCGGCGGCGACCGCCACCCTCTATCTCGATCACGAAAGCGGTCTTTATGGCAGTCTGTCGCTGAGCCGGGTCAACGACCGGCGCGGCAATGACGGCCGCGTCGAGGGTGTCGTCGGGCACCGCTTCGCGCTCGGCGCCTACACGCTTGATCTCAGCGCCGCCGTGGACGGCTTCTTCGGCGCCGATGGCTATCTCTATCCCGAGTTCCAGGCCCGGATTTCGCGCGATCTCGGTCTTTTTTACGCGGCTGGCGGGATCGCCTACGCGCCCGACGGGCGGTGGTTTCTGCGCAATCGCGCCAGCGTCTATGGCTGGCTCGAGACGGAAGTTCCCGTGCCGCGGCTCGCCTGGCTGGCGGCCACCGCCCATGTCGGGCGCGAGAGCCTCGCCGGGGCGCGCGACCGGACCGACTGGGGTCTCGGTCTCGTCGCCAGCCATGACCGGTTCGACGTCTCGCTCGCCTATGAGGATTCGAATGCGCGCCTCAGGATCGGTCGGGCGCGCGTGGTCGTGGCATTGAGCCTTTATTTCTGATCGTCGCAGGCATCCCTGTTGGCCGCATCCCGTCGCGCCATGGCCGGTACGACGCGCGCGAGAATGGGCGCGATGAGGGCCGGTGCGGCGGCAATGACGCAGGACTGGGTGGGCCTTTCGCGATTGTAGCGCAGCCGGCTGCCGGTCGCGTCGACGACCCGGCCGCCCGCCTCCTCGACGATAAGATCGGCCGCCGCGAGATCCCAGTCGTGCTTGCGGCCGATACTGACCATGGCGTCGGCGCCACCGGCGGCGACGAAGGCGAGGCGCAGGGCGAGCGACGGCACGCGGCGGTAGTCCATGTCCGGCCACGGGACCGGCCAGTGGCGGCGGGCGCGGAAGAAGGCGGGGTCGGCGAGCATGTGACAGCCCGCGAGCGCGGCCCGCGCCGATACCTGGAGTGGATGATGGTCGCGGCTGGCACCCTGGCCGCGGACGGCGCGGTAAAGCGTCCCCGTCACCGGCTGCAGCACGGCCCCCATGAGCGGGCGGTCGCCCTCGACGAGCGCCACCGAGACAGCGAATTCGGCCTGCCCACGCAGGAAGGCACGTGTGCCATCGATGGGGTCGACCACCCACAGCCGTTCGCGCCGGAGGCGATCGGGATCGTCCTCCGATTCCTCGGACAGCCAGCCATAGTCGGGGCGTGCACGACGCAGCCGCTCCCGGAGATAGCGATTGACCGCGATATCCGCCTCGCTCACCGGATCGTTCGGGCGCTTGTGCCAGACATCGACCGGACGCTCGAAATACTGCAGCGCGAGACTCGCCGCGCCACGGACCGCATCGGTCAGCAGATCGAGATCATCGGTATCGCGATCGGCGCTCATCGGCCGGCGATCGTCATCCCCTCGACGAGGCAGCTCGGTGCGTCGAGCCCGGTACGGAACGCGAGGTCGGAGGCCGGCATCAGCCGGGCGAACATGTCCTTGAGATTGCCCGCGAGCGTGAATTCCTGGATCGGCCGCGTGATCTCTCCGGCCTCGATCAGGAAGCCGCTCGCGCCGCGACTGTAGTCACCGGTGACCGGGTTCACCCCCATGCCGATGAGCTCGGTGACATAGACGCCGCGGGAGACGTTTCCGATCAGCTCGCGCTCGGTGACCGGACCCGGAGCGAGAAAGAAATTGCTCGGGGCCGGGGATGGCGGGCTGGCAACGCTGCGGCTGGCATGGCCGGTGGTCTCGAGCCCGAGCTTGCGCGCCGTCGCGCAATCCAGAATCCAGCTCGTAAGAACGCCATCTTCGACAATGTTGCGCCGCCGTCCGCCGATGCCCTCGGCGTCGAAGGGCCGGCTCTTGAGCCCGCGCGGGCGTAAGGGGTCGTCGACGATGCTGACGCCTGGCGCAAATACTTGCTCGCCCATCCGGTCCTTGAGGAAGCTGGTGCCGCGGGCGATGCCGCTGCCATTGACGGCCTGTGCGAAATGTCCGAGCAGGCTGCGCCGCCCGGGCCTCGAAGATGACCGGCAGCCGCGCCGTCTTCGGGGTTTCCGCTCCCAGCCTCCGGACCGTCCGCTCGCCGGCGCGGCGTCCCACTTCCTGCGCCTCCTCGAGATCGGCGAGATGGCGGGCGCTGGTGAAATCATAGTCGCGCTGCATCGCGCCATCGCGCTCGGCGAGGACCGAGACCGAGAGCGAGAAATGCGAGCCCCTGTAGGCCGCGGCAAAGCCGGTCGAGGTCGCGAGCGCGACCTCAAG
>JBHHTO010000151.1:0-6308 GCA_046753425.1 Rhodothalassiaceae bacterium
TCGTGAGCACGACGGTGTATGTGCGGTCGGAAGAGGCGCAGGCGGAGACGGCGCCTGACAGTGAGGCCGATGAATCGGCACCGCGCAAGCGGCGGCGGCGGCGGCGGCGAGGCCGGCGCGGCCGTGGCGAGAACAGGGCGGTGGCGGCGGCGGCAACGCCGGATGCCGCTGACGTGTCCGCCGAGGACACCGGTGAGAAGGCAACACCGGCGGACACCTCCGCTGCCACCGACATGCCGCATGCGGATGAGACCGGCGATACGCCGGAGCGCCGGCCGAGGCGACGCCGGCGCAAGGCGGCGAAGAAGAGCGACGACGCCGCAGCGGCCGCGTCGGATGGCGCCGTCCCCGAGCCGGCAGAGGTCTCGTCGACCACAGATGAAGCGGCAGCCGCTACGCGCGAGACCGCCGACGAAAGCGCGGCGCTGCAGGCACCGGCAGAAGCGGACGAGAAGCCGCGCCGTCGCCGTGTACGGCGCAAGAAGACCGTGGCCGCGGAGACCGGCACCGAAGAGGCGGATGCCGCCCCTGCGGACAATGCCGGGGGTGAGGATGCGACACCGGCTGCCGCTTCACCGCAGGCCGGCAAGGAAGACATCGCGGTTGCAGCCGAGACGCCGGCAAGACCGCAGCGCCGACGCACCAGCCGATCGCGCAAGTCGGCGGGCGACGCCGCAAAAGATAAGGATACCGACGCAGCCGCGGAATCTGCGCCGGCTGCTGCGGAATCGGCCCCTGCGGCGCCGGCGCCGGCTCCTGTCACGCAAGCGGATGGCGACACGAGCGCGGCAGCGCCCGTAGCGGCACCGGCTTCGGAAGCGAAGCCGGAGGCGCCGCGGCGGCGCGGCTGGTGGCAGCGGGCGGTGGGGAAATAGCCCCGCGCTTGCGAGCCCGCTGTCATCCTTTCGCCGAAATGCTATTCTAGGGCATGGTGCAGAGGGTCGCCACCGTCAGACGACCCGCCACCCGGCACCGGAGAGGCCGTGAATGAGGTGGATGTGGACAGGCAGGGCCATGTGGCCATGGGTCGGGCGTATGCTCGCCGCCCTGCTTGCGCTGCTGCTCGGCTTCGAACCGGCCCTTGCCCAGAATATCCGCACCCTGCGCGATGCCGAGATGGAGGACTTCCTCCACGAGATCATGCGGCCGGTATTCATTGCCGCCGGCGTGACACCGGAATCGGTGCAGTTCGTCATCGTCGACGATCCGAGCCTCAATGCCTTCTATGCCGGTGGCACGGCCATCTTTCTGCATACCGGCGTCTTCCTGCAGACCGACAATGTGAACCAGGTCATCGGCGTGCTGGCGCACGAGACGGGCCATATGACCGGCGGTCACGTGCAGCGTTTCGACGAGATCGCGGCACCGGCAACGGCGATGTCCATCCTCGGCCTGCTGCTCGGCGCCGCGGCGATCGCGGCCGGCGCCCCGGCCGATGCCGGTGTCGGCATCATCACCGGAGGCCAGACCGCGGCGCAGCGGACGGCGCTCAAGTTCCGCCGCGTGCAGGAGGCCTCGGCGGACCAGGCGGCGGCCCAGTTCCTCCAGAATGCGAAGCTGTCGGGCAAGGGCCTGATCGAGGTGTTCGAGAAGTTCCGCTTCGAGCAGCTGATGGTGGCTCCCAATCTCGACCCCTATATCGTGTCGCATCCGCTGTCGAGCGACCGCATCGCGCATCTCGAGGAGAGGCTCAAGGCCTCGCCCTATTGGGACAAGCCGGTCGACCCGGCAGCAGAGGCGCGCTACGAGCGCATCAAGGCGAAGCTGATCGGCTACATCTTCCCGGCCAAAGCGACGCTCGGTCGCTACCCCGCGAGCGACCGGAGCGTGCCCGCCCGTTACGCCCGGATCTATGCCTACAACAAGATGATGGAATGGGACGAGGCCATGGCCGAGGCTGATTCGCTCATCGCAGAGGATCCGAGCGATCCCTATTTCCGCGAGATCAAGGGCCAGATTCTGCTCGAGAACGGACATGTCGACGAGGCCATCCCCGAGCTCGCCAAGGCGGCCGAATACGCGCCCCACCAGACACTTATCCTGACGCTGTACGGCCAGGCTCTCGCCGCGAAGGAGGAGCCCGAGACGGACGCCAAGGCGGCAGAGGTGCTCGAGCGCGCAGCGGCGCTTGATCCGCACAATGCCTTCGCCTGGTACCTTCTCGCCACCATCTACACGCGAGACGGAAAGCAGCCGCTCGCCGATCTCGCGGCGGCGGAGCGGTTCCTGCTGATGCAGAATGTGCAGCAGGCGGCCGCCTTTGCAAGCCGGGCGGCGGAGAAACTCCCGGCGGGCACCCCGAAATGGTATCGCGCCCAGGACATCCGGCAGATCGCCGGCGGCATGCTGCTCGACAGCGACGGCCGCGACCGCCGGTCACGGCGACAATGATGCCGGCAAGGCGTCCGTGGGGTCCCTTTGGGTTCGAAGCCATGATCTCGTTCTTGCGATCGCGAGGTTTCGCCACGATTCTTTCCGTGCTCGCCCTGCTTCTCGCCGGCGCGGCCTTGCTGTTGGTGCTTGCCCCTTCCTCCGGAACCGAAAATGCCGGCACCGGCGATGCTGAGGCAGCGTTCGAGGCCCGCGTCCGCGCCTATATCCTCGCACATCCGGAGATCATTCCCGAGGCCATCGGAGCCCTTAAGCAGCGCGAGCGCGCCGGCGAGGACCAGCGTCAAAGAGAGGCGGCCACCGCCTTGTGGGACCTGATTGCGCATGACGACCTGTCGCCGGTGCTCGGCAATCCCGACGCCGCCGTCACCTTCGTCGAATTCTACGACTATCGTTGCAGCTTCTGCCGCCGCTCCTATCCCGATGTGAAGCGCCTCCTCGCCGAGCATGAGGACGACGTCCGCTTCGTCTTTCGCCAGTTCCCGGTCATCGACGCGCCCGGCGACAGCGGCGGTGTCTCGCACATCGCGGCGCGGGCGGCGATCGCTGCCGACCGGCAGGGCCACTTCCGCGCCTTTCATGATGCGCTGATGACAGCGGGCGGGCGCCTCGACCGCAAGCGGATCCTGGCCATCGCGGCCGGGATCGGGCTCGACACCGCTCGCCTCGAGCAGGACATGCGGGATCCGGCGATCGACCGCTATATCGAGGACACGCTGCGCCTTGCCGACGCCGTCGGCATCAACGCGACACCGACCTATGTCTTCGAGGGCCGCGTGCTCACCGGCGCCCGCGGCTATGCGGCGTTGCAGGCCCTGATTGCGGCCGGTCCGGCAGCGACCGCGGCCACCGAATAGGGGTCAGATCAGACCGGCGAGCGGGCTCGAGGGATCGGCATAGCGCTTTTTCGGCATCCGCCCCGCGCGATAGGCGGCGCGGCCGGCGATCACCGCGTGGCGCATGGCACGGGCCATGAGCACCGGATCCTTGGCCTCCGCGATCGCCGTGTTCATGAGCACGCCGTCGCATCCGAGCTCCATGGCGATCGCGGCATCCGAGGCGGTGCCGACGCCCGCATCGACCAGCACCGGCACCTGCGCCTGCTCGACGATGAGGCGGATATTGACCGCATTCTGGATGCCGAGACCGGAGCCGATGGGCGCCCCGAGCGGCATGATCGCAACGCAGCCCAAGGCCTCAAGGTCGCGCGCGAACAGCGGATCGTCGTTCGTGTAGGCCATCACCTTGAAGCCTTCGGCGACAAGAGTCTCCACTGCCTTCAGGGTCTCGCGCATGTCCGGGTACAAGGTCTTCCTGTCGCCGAGCACCTCGAGCTTGACCAGGTCCCAGCCACCGGCCTCGCGCGCCAGCCGCAATGTCCGCACGGCCTCCTCGGCGGTGTAGCAGCCGGCCGTGTTGGGCAGATAGGTCACCTTCTCCGGGTCGACGAAGTCCATCAGCATCGGCTGCTTGGGATCGGAAATGTTCACGCGCCGCACGGCAACGGTGACGATCTCGGCGCCGGCCGCCTCGATCGCCGCCGCGGTCTCGGCGAAATCGCGGTATTTTCCGGTCCCGACGATGAGCCGCGAGCGATAGCGCCGGCCGGCCAGAATCAGCGGATCATCATCCGCCGCGGGTGGCGCGTCGCCGCCACCGATGAAATGCACGATCTCGAGCCGGTCGCCGCTCTCGATCGCCGTCGTCGCGAATTCGGACTTGGGGACGATCTCGCGATTGCGCTCGAGCGCCACCTTGCGCGGATCAAGATCGAGCTGCTTGAGCAGCGCTTCCGCGGTCAGGGGCGCCGCAAACGCCCGTTCCTCGCCATTGATGAGTACCCGAACCTTGTTCACCACGCACACCTCTCGACAAGCACCACCCGTCCCTGATACCGGGGCGCGGCGGCGGCGACAAGCGTTCGCCGTCGCTTCGGCGCCCACGCGGTGCCTGCCACGGGCAAGAATGAGCGAGTGCTTTTCTCCCCGGTCGCTTGCCTCTATACAGAGCCGACGCGATTCGAAAGGCAATCGGGGCCACAGCGGATCATGCCCAAAATCCTGGTTCTGAACGGGCCCAATCTCAATCTGCTCGGCCGGCGCGAGCCGGAGATATACGGCAGCGCGACCCTTGCCGACGTCGAGGAGCGCCTGCACCGCTGGGGTGAGACCGCGGGCGTCACGATCGAGATGCGGCAGAGCAATCACGAGGGCGAACTCATCGACTGGCTGCACGAGGCCGCTGCCGGTGCGGACGGTGTGATCCTCAATCCCGGCGGGCTCACCCACTCCTCGGTATCCCTCGGCGACGCCGTCGCCGGCATTGCCACGCCGGTCATCGAGGTGCATATCTCGAATGTGTTCGCCCGTGAGCCCTTCCGGGCCCACTCCCATGTGAGCCGGGCCGCCATCGGCATCATCAGCGGCCTCGGCATCGAGGGTTATGTCCTCGCCGCCCGCGCCCTCGTGGACCGCATCCGTCGCGAACAGAAAAAAGGATAAACCGCTTCATGTCAAAACTGACCGATGCCGTGGAACTGATCCGCGAGCTCACCGAACTGCTCGAGTCCTCGAGCCTGAGCGAGATCGAGGTCGAGGGCGAGGAGATCCGTGTCCGCGTCGTGCGCCAGGTGGCGGCGGCCACCGTCGTGGCGTCTCCTCCGGTCGCCGCGGCACCCGCGCCATCGCCGCCGGCCCAGGCACCTGCCGCCGCGGCTTCGGCCGCAGCGCCAGTGCCGGCCGAGGACGCCGCGGTGGAGGGCATGGTGACCTCCCCCATGGTGGGCACCGCCTATGTCGCCCCCGAGCCCGGCGCACCGCCCTTCGTCAAGGTCGGCGACACGGTGAAGGAAGGCGACACCCTGCTCATCGTTGAGGCGATGAAGGTCATGAACCCGATCCCGGCGCCGCGCGCCGGGACGGTTACCCGCATTCTCGTCAGTGACGCGCAGCCGGTCGAGTTCGGCGAACCGCTGATGGTCATCGAATAGGACGCGTGCCGGCATGTTCGAGAAGGTCCTGATCGCCAATCGCGGCGAGATCGCGCTTCGCATCCATCGCGCCTGCCACGAGATGGGGATCGCCACGGTGGCGGTTCATTCGACCGCCGACGCACAGGCCATGCATGTGCGGCTCGCCGACGAGTCGGTGTGCATCGGCCCGCCGGCAGCGGCCGAGAGCTATCTCAATATCCCGGCCATCATGTCCGCCGCCGAGGTGACCGGCGCGGACGCCATCCATCCGGGCTACGGCTTTCTCGCCGAGAATGCCCGTTTCGCCGATATCGTCGAGGAGCACGGCATCGTCTTCATCGGCCCGACGCCCGAGCACATCCGGACCATGGGCGACAAGATCGCCGCCAAGGAGGCGATGAAGGCCCACGGCGTTCCGGTCGTTCCGGGCTCGGACGGCGCCGTGACGAATGACGCGGAGGCGGTGCGGATCGCCGCTGACATCGGCTATCCGGTGATCGTCAAGGCCTCGGCGGGGGGCGGCGGGCGCGGCATGAAGCTGGCGCGTTCGGAGGGCGACCTGTCGCACGCGCTCAGCGCCGCGCGCACCGAGGCCAAGGCCGCTTTCGGCGACGATGCGGTCTATCTCGAAAGGTATCTCGAGCGGCCGCGCCATATCGAGGTCCAGGTGCTTGGCGACACCCACGGCAATGCGGTGCACCTTTTCGAGCGCGACTGCTCGCTGCAGCGCCGCCACCAGAAGATCCTCGAGGAGGCCCCCTCCCCCGTCATCGACGACGCCGCGCGCCGGGACATCGGCGCCCGCGTGGTGCGGGCGATGAAGGAGATCGGTTATCGCGGCGCCGGCACCATCGAGTTCCTCTATGAGGACGGCGCCTTCCACTTCATCGAGATGAACACCCGCCTGCAGGTCGAGCATCCGATCACCGAAATGGTCAGTGGCGTC
>JBHHTO010000152.1:0-6282 GCA_046753425.1 Rhodothalassiaceae bacterium
CGACGATCGGCCTGGCCCGGACGGGGCGGAAGACCCGGACTATGCGGCTGCCGGCCTGGCCCACGACGCCAAGGACGGCGCCTTCACGCGGATCGACGAAATCCGCCAGATCCCGGACATGCCGCTGGTCCTCGCCAACCGCCTCCTGCCGCTGGTCACCGTCCACAGTGCCAGCCACGGCATCGACCCGCGCGTCGCGCCGCCGCAGATTCTCGCAGCCATACCGGGCCTCGGCAGCGCCGCCTCCCGCATCCTCGACGCGCGCGGGCGGCGCGGCGACGACAGCTTCGATCCGGCTGAAAATCCCTATTTCGTGGCCTCAAGCCGCGATGTCTTTCGCGTCACCGTCCTCGGCGAGACGGAGAGCGGCGGCCATTTCCGGCGCGACGCGGTGATCCGCATCGGCGGCACCGATCAGGGCTTCGCGATCCTCGACTGGGTGCAGCGCGACGCTACTCCGCCGCTGTGACCGCGACCTTCCGCGTCGTGCGGCTGAGCTCGGCGTCGCGTTCCTGCCAGTCCGAGCGCCGGTTGCTGAGCGCCACCTCGACCGCCGTCACCTTGTATTCGGGGCATTCGGTCGCCCAGTCCGAGAGTTCGGTGGTCACCACATTGGTCCCGGTGTCGGGGTGATGGAAGGTCGTGTAGACGACGCCGGGCGCGACCCGCGTCGTCACCCGCGCATGCAGGGCGATCGCCCCCTTGCGGCTGGCAAGGCGCACCAGATCGCCGTCGCGGATGCCGCGATCCTCGGCGTCGTGGGGGTGGATCTCGAGCACATCCTCCTCGTGCCAGACGGTGTTCGCCGTGCGTCGCGTCTGGGCGCCGACATTGTACTGGGTAAGAATGCGCCCGGTGGTGAGGATGAGCGGGAAGCGCCGGTTCACCTTTTCCGGCGTCGGCACATATTCGGTGAGGATGAATCGTCCCTTGCCGCGCACGAAGCCGTCGACATGCATGATCGGCGTGCCCTCGGGCGCCGTCTCGTTGCACGGCCACTGGATCGAGCCCAGTTCGTCGACGCGGGCGAAGCTCACACCGGCAAAGGTCGGCGTCAGGCGCGCGATCTCGTCCATGATCTCGGATGCCGCATTATAGTGCATGTCATAGCCCATGGCCCTGGCGATGCGGCAGGCGACCTGCCATTCGTGAAGCCCGCAGCGGGGCTTCATCACCGGCCGCACCCGGCTGATCCGGCGCTCGGCATTGATGAAGGTCCCGTCCTTCTCGAGGAAGGAGGTGCCGGGCAGGAAGACATGCGCAAAGCGCGCCGTCTCGTTGAGGAACAGGTCCTGCACGACGACGAAGTCCATCGCCTTGAGCGCGGCCTGGATATGCTGCGTGTTGGGGTCGGACTGGGCGATGTCCTCCCCCTGGATGAAGATACCCTTGAACGCACCCGCGCAGGCGGCGTCCATCATGTTGGGGATGCGATAGCCGGGCTCGGGATCGAGCGCGACCCCCCAGTCGGCCTCGAAGCTGCCGCGGACCGCATCGTCGCTGACCGGACGGTAGCCGGCGAGCTCGTGCGGGAACGAGCCCATGTCGCAGGAGCCCTGGACATTGTTCTGCCCGCGCAGGGGATTCACGCCGCAACCGGGAAAGCCGATATTGCCGGTCGCCATGGCGAGATTGGCGAGCGCCATCACCGCCGTCGAGCCCTGGCTGTGCTCGGTCACCCCGAGGCCGTAATAGATCGCCGAGCGGGGGCCCCTGGCATAGAGCCGCGCCGCCGCCCGGATCCGCTCTGCCGGCACGCCGGTCTCGGCCGCGACATTCTCGGGCGTGTGCACCGGATCGCTGATGAAGTCCTTCCATTCCGCGAAGGCCTCGAGGTCGCAGCGCTCGCGGACATAGTCCTCGGCAAGGAGGCCCTCGGTGACGATCACATGCGCCAGCGCATTGAGCATCACCACATTGGTGCCCGGCCGGAGCTGCAGATGGCACTCGGCCTCGATATGCGGCGTGCGCACAAGCGCGATCGCCCGCGGATCGATGACGATGAGCTTCGCGCCCTCACGCAGGCGGCGCTTCATCTGCGAGGCGAAAACCGGATGCGCCTCGCTCGGATTGGCGCCGATGACGAGGATGACGTCCGCCGCCTCGACGCTGTCGAAATGCTGCGTCCCGGCCGAGGTGCCGAGCGTCTCTTTGAGGCCGTAGCCGGTGGGCGAATGGCAGACCCGGGCGCAGGTATCGACATTGTTGTTGCCGAAGCCGGCACGGATCATCTTCTGCAGCGCGAAGACCTCCTCGTTGGTGCAGCGTGAGGAGGTAATTCCGCCGATCGCCTTCCTGCCGTGCTGCTCCTGCAGCGCGCGGAAGCGGCGTGCGACGAGATCGATCGCCTCGTCCCAGCCGACGGGCCGCCAGGGATCGGTGATCTTCTCGCGCACCATGGGTGTGAGAATGCGGTCGGGATGCGTCGCATAGCCCCAGGCGAAACGTCCCTTGACGCAGGAGTGGCCGTGATTGGCCCGGCCGTCCTTGTCGGGGACCATGCGCACGACGCGATCGCCCCTGACCTCGGCCTTAAAGGCGCAGCCGACACCGCAATAGGCGCAGGTGGTGCGCACCGTCTCTTCCGGCACCCCGTTCGCGATCACCGTCTTTTCCGTCAGGGTGGCGGTGGGACAGGCCGTGACACAGGCGCCGCAGGAGACGCATTCGGACTCGAGGAACGGCTCGTCCGCACCCACCGCGACATGGCTCGCGAAGCCGCGCCCCGAGATGGTGAGCGCGAAGGTGCCCTGCACCTCGGCACAGGCGCGTACGCAGCGCGAACAGACGATGCATTTCGCGGGGTCGAAGCTGAAATACGGGTTGCTGTCATCGGCGCTGGCATCGAGATGGTTCGCGCCGTCCATGCCATAGCGCACCTCGCGCAGGCCGACGACGCCGGCCATGTCCTGCAATTCGCAGTCGCCATTGGCGGCGCAGGTGAGGCAGTCGAGCGGGTGGTCGGAGATATAGAGCTCCATCACCCCGCGCCGCAGCCGGGCGAGCCGATCGCTCTCGGTCCGCACCACCATGCCCTCGGCGACCGGGGTCGTGCAGGAGGCCGGCGTGCCGCGCCGCCCCTCGATCTCGACAAGGCACAGGCGGCAGGAACCGTAAGCCTTCATCGAATCCGTGGCACAGAGCTTCGGGATCGAGATCCCGGCCTCCGCCGCGGCCCGCATGAGCGAGGTGCCCGCGGGCACCGTGACGTCGCGGCCGTCGATCTCGAGGCGCACCATCCCGGACGCCTTAGACGGCGGGGTTCCGTAATCGCGTTCTTTCAGCACAGCCATCCTGCTGCCCCTTCCAGCACTATAGCATATCCTCTCTCTTGGCCCGAAGTTCGGCCGCGAAATGGGTCATGATGCTTTTGACCGGCATCGGCGTGAGCCCGCCCATGGCGCAGAGCGAGCCCTCTTCCATGACCTCGAGCAGATCCTCGAGCAGGCGCCAGTTCTGCGCCGGCTCGGAGCCGGACCGCAGGCGGTCGATGACCTCCATGCCGCGCACCGCGCCGATGCGGCAGGGTGTGCACTTACCGCAGGATTCTTGGGCGCAGAATTCCATCGCATAGCGGGCCTGTTCGCCCATGTCGGTGCTGTCGTCGAAGACCACGATGCCGCCATGGCCGAGCATCGCGCCGGCCTCGGCGAAGGCCTCGTAGTCGAGCGGGATGTCGAGCTTCGAGGCCGGAATATAGGCACCGAGCGGGCCGCCGACCTGCACCGCCTTCAGCGGCCGGCCGCTCGCCGTCCCGCCGCCGATCTCCTCGACAAGGGTCCGCAGCGGCAGCCCGAAGGGTGCCTCATAGAGCCCGCCGCAGCGGATATTGCCGGCAAGCTGGAAGGCGGTGGTGCCGCACGAGCGGCCGCTGCCATGGGCGCGATAGGCCTCGGCACCCTCGGCAAGGATGAAGGGCACGGCCGCGAGCGTCAGCACATTGTTGATCACGCTCGGGCACCCGAAGAGCCCGGAGACGGCAGGCAGCGGCGGCTTGGCGCGGACCTCGCCGCGCCTGCCCTCGAGGCTCTCGAGCATCGAGGTTTCCTCGCCGCAGATATAGGCACCGGCACCAAGCCGCAGCCGGATGTCAAAGGCGCGGCCGGAGCCCAGAATGTCGGCGCCGAGCAGCCCCGCCTTGCGCGCACGACTGAGCGCTTCGATGAAAATCGTCCGCGCAAGCGGATATTCGGAGCGGAGATAGACGACCCCCTCCTCCGCCCCGACGGCGAGGCCCGCGATGACCATGCCTTCGATGAGCAGCCAGGGGTCGCATTCGATCAGCATGCGATCGGCGAAGGTCCCCGAGTCGCCCTCGTCGGCATTGCAGACGACGTATTTGCGCCCGGCGTCGGTGTCCAGCACCGTCTGCCACTTGATGCCGGTGGGAAAGGCGGCGCCGCCGCGCCCGCGCAGGCCGGATTCGGTCACCGCCGCAACGATCGCCTCGGGCGCCATGTCGCGTGCCGCACGCAGGCCGGCGAGCCCGCCATGCGCCTCATAGTCGGCAAGCGAGAGGGGGTCGGTAACGCCGGCACGTGCGAAAGTGAGCCGCGTCTGCCCGGCGAGCCACGGGATTTCCTCCACCGCGCCTTGAGAGAGTGCATGCGCACCGCCGTCAAGAAAGCCGGCATCGAACAGCCCGGGCACGTCCGCCGCCGTCACCGGGCCATAGGCGATACGCGCGCCGCCCGTCTCCACCTCGATGAGCGGCTCGAGCCAGGCGGCGCCGCGCGAGCCGTTGCGCACGATGTCGACGGCGCTCCCGCGGGACTTCGCCTCTTTCGCGATCGCCCGCGCCACCTCTTCCGCACCGAGCGAGAGCGCTGTCGTCTCGCGGGGAACGAAAACCCGCACCGGCGCGCTCATGCCCGGCCTCCCTTGCGGCAGGCCGCAATAAGCGCATCGAAGCGCCCCGCGTCCACACGGCCATGGACCGCCCCGTCGATCATCACCGCCGGCGCCGCGGCGCAGTTGCCGAGGCAGTAGACCGGCTCGAGGGTGACGCCCTCGCCCGCACCGGTTTCGCCGAGGTCGATTCCGAGCGCCTGCTTCGCGTGCGCCGTCAGCCCGCGCGCCCCCATGGCCTGGCAAGCCTCCGCCTGACAGATGCGCACGACATGGCGCCCCGGCGGCCGGTCGCGGAAGTCATGATAGAAGCTGATGACGCCATGCACCTCGGCGCGGCTCAGATTGAAGGCATCGGCCAGGGGCGCAATCAATGCCTTGTCGATACAGCCGAAGCGGGCCTGCAGGGCATTGAGCGCCTCGAGCAGGCCACCGGGCTCGGCGGCATGCCCGGCGATGATTTCCTGTGCGGCGGCGGCATCGAAATCCATCCTCGACGGTGACCGACTGGTCATGTCTCGCACCTCATTCGGTCATCTCCCCGAACAGCCCGTAAGGATCGTTGAAACACAGCATGGAATCGGCCCGCGCCAGGGCGACGAGCGTCAGCCGTGCCCGCCGGGCGAGCGTGACGGCAAGACCGGTCGGCGCCGAGATCGTGACCAGCGCGGGGATGCGCGCCATCACCGCCTTTTCCACGAGCTCGTAAGAACAGCGGCTGGTGAGCAGGGCAAAGCCCTCCCCTGCATCGAAGGTGCCCCGCGCCAGCCCCCCGATCAGCTTGTCGAAGGCATTGTGGCGCCCGACATCCTCGCGCACCTTCACGATACGTCCCGACGCGTCACAGAATGCGGCGGCGTGAACGGCGCCCGTCTCGGCATTGAGCGGCTGATGCCGCGGCAGCGCATCAAGCGCGCGATCGATGGCGCCGCGGCTAAGTGTCGGCACCGCATCAAGCGGCGGCAGCGTGCGCACCGCCTCCTCGAGTTCCTCGATCCCGCAGACGCCGCAACTGCTTTGCCCGACGAGATTGCGCCGGCGCCGGACGAGCGCCTCGAAACGCGACCGGGGTATGGACAGATCGACGAGCATGCCGGCCTCGCTCGCACGCACTTCGACCGCCGCGATCTCGTCTGCGTCACCGACGATTCCCTCCGAGAGCGAGAAGCCGACCGCGAAATCCTCATAGTCGGCCGGGGTGAGCATCATCACCACGTGCGCGATGCCGTTATAGGAGAGCGCCACCGGCATCTCGCTTGCGACCGCGCGCCCGATCGTGTCGCGGCTGCCCTTCGACAGGCGCAGAGCGGGGCGGGTCGCCGCCGGCCGCGGTGCCGGCACCTCCGTCCGTTCGCCCGCCTTTTTCACTGCCCGCATCGCCTCCTCTCCTCATCCCTTGAGGAGGGCCGCATGATGGCGGAGATGGTCCGCCAT
>JBHHTO010000153.1:0-6279 GCA_046753425.1 Rhodothalassiaceae bacterium
CTATGAGCTTCTCAAGGAAGTGCGCGCGGACTCCCAGCTCAAGGCCACACCCTTCATCATGGTGACGGCCGAATCCAAGACCGACAATGTCATCGCGGCCAAGAAGGCCGGCGTCAACAACTACATCGTCAAGCCGTTCAACGCGGCCACGCTGAAACAGAAGCTGACGGCCGTTCTGGGAGAGTTCTGAGCATGGGCGCGGAAGAACTTCCGACAAAGATCGAAGCGCTCGTCGATCATTTGCGCACCAAGCGCGACCAGGAATTCGCGCTCGCCGATGTCGCATCGGTGACCGAGGTCCTGATCGGCACCATGCGTGCCTATTTCCGGAGCATCGACACCAAGATCTACCGCGAGTGCCGCACCCTCAGCGACTATATCTCGAACGCCCGCAAGGAAATTGCCTCGCTCGAGCCGCACGATCTCGAAAGTGCCCGCATCCCGCGTGCTGGCATGGAGCTCGACGCGATCGTGCAGCAGACCGAGGAAGCCACCAACACGATCATGGAGTCGGCAGAAGCCATCATGGCCGCTGATCCGGCCGATGTCGAAGCCTTCCAGGCCGTGGTGCAGGACAAGATCGTCAAGATCTTCGAGGCCTGTTCGTTTCAGGACATCACCGGCCAGCGCATTTCCAAGGTCGTGCAGACGCTGTCCTTCGTCGAATCGCGCATCAACGAGTTGCGCAACCTGCTCGGTGTCAGCGAGGACGACGTCGCGGCGGCAAGGTCGGTGGCCGAACAGGCGGAGCCGGCCAATCCCCTGCTGCGCGGCCCGGCACTCGAGGGCGAGGGCATGGCGCAGGAAGAGATCGACGCGCTGATCGGCGGCGCGGCATCCGCTGATTCCCCTGCGCCAGGCGAGAAGAAGCCGGCGAAGAAAGAGCGGAAGACGTCGCCAAAATCCCCGGGCAAGAAAAAGAAAACGGCCGCAGCCTCGGCGAATGGTCGCGCTGGCAAGGCGGAAAAGGCAGCGCCCGCCGAAACACAGCCTGCACCGCAGGCCGCGCCGGCAAGCGTCGGTCAGGACGAGATCGACGCCCTGTTCGACTGACCGCGGTCGTCGCCCCCTACCAGACGAGTTTCGGCAAGCGATAGTCCGGTACCACCCGGTGCGCTGCCTCCACCGCGTCGCGGCCCCGGGCCATGATGTCGGCCTCATGGATTCCCGATTCGATGAAGAGGCTGTCGAGGCCCTCGCGACGCGCGCCGGCGATATCGGTCACCAGGCTGTCGCCGATGACGAGAATGGCGCTGTCGGGGACCGCCTCGCCTGCCTTCTCGGCGAAGAAGCGGCGACAGGCTTCATAGGCGGGCGGTGCCGGCTTGCCCAGCCAGTGCACCGGGCCGCCCAGATCCGCATAGAGGTCGGCCACCGCGCCGGCGCAGATTTCCTCGCGACCACCGTGGATCACGATCCGGTCGGGATTGGCACACAAGAGGGGCACGCGCCTTTGCGCCGCGGGCAGGAGCAGTGCGCGATGCGCCTCCATTTCCGGCACCGCGAGGCCGGTCGCGAGGATGACATCCGCCTCCGCCGGCGCGCCCAGGAACTCGAGCGGCAGGCCGGCGAGCGTGTCGGAATCCGCGGCGGGGCCGAGGTGCCAGGCACGGGCGCCGGAGAAATTCCGGCACACCATGTCGCGAACAAGGTCGCCCGACGTGATGAGCCCGTCGATCACCCGCGCCTCGATGCCGCGCCGCGCAATGGCCGGTCCCACGGTTGACGAGGGGCGCGGCGCATTCGACAGGATGACAACGTGGCCACCAGTGGCACGAAAGCGCCGCAGGGCCTCGAGCGCCTCGGGAAAGGCCCGTCGCCCGTCATAGAGCACGCCCCAGAGATCACAGATGAGGCAGCGGTACCTGCCGGCAAGTGCTGCCAGTCCCTTTGGCCTCTCCATGGCGCCAGTATCGCCGTTCACGAGGCTGTGCGCGCGTCCGCCGGGGCGGAGGGGTCCTCGCGACTCAGCCGCGGCTCGCCGAAGAGATAGCCCTGCGCCAGCCGGATGTCATGATCGAGGAGATCGAGCACCTGACCCTCGGCCTCCACCTTGGTGGCGATGAGGGTGACGTCATGCTCCGCCAGTGCCTCGCGCAGCGCCCGCGGAGACGGTCCGCCCTCGCGCAACAGCAGGTCGGCATCGATCTTGACGAAGCTGACATGCTCGGCGGCGAGCGCCGCCGGATCGAGATCGGGATCGTCGATCTGGTCAATGGCGAACCGGTAGCCCTCCTCGGCAAGCGCCCCGAGCTGACGCAAGGTCTCGCGCGGGATCTCCCGGAATTCCCGCTGCGAGAATTCGAAGACGAGGCGCCGCGCGAGCTCCCTGTTGCCGCGCATATAGTCCATGAACTGGGGGAAGAATTCCTTGTCACTCACCGAGCGCTCGGAGATGTTGCAGAAGAAGCGCACCCTGGGGCGCCGGTGTCCGAGCTTGCGGATGAGCTGGATGCAGCGGAAGAGGAGGAGATTGTCCAGCGTCCCGATGAGCCCCGAGCTTTCGGCGAGCGGCAGATATTCGTTCGGGTAGAGGATATGCCCTTCGGGATCGCGCACCCGCGAGAAGCATTCGTAATGGGCCGCACGCCGCGCCGGCAATGCGACGGTTGGCTGCAGATAGAGGTCGATCCGGTTCTCGGCCACCGCATTGCGTATGATCTCGTCGAGATCGGCGGGCTCGACCGCGCCCGGCGCCCGGTCCCGCACGCCTTCCCCGGGCCTGGCCGAGGGACCGCCCGGCGTTCCACGACGGGTCACGATCTGGCCGAGCAGGGTCTGCAGGACACGCATCTCCTGGATCATCTCGGCTGACCGGCTGTCGGCAACGCCGCTCCGGTCCTCGAGCGATTTCAGATCCTGCCGCAGCACATCCAGCCGTGCGGTCGTCCGGGCGAGCCCGCTTTCAAGACGCGCCAGCCGGCGCGCAAGCTGATGAAAGGACCATGCCTCGAGAACGGCAAGCGCGAGCAGGGCCGCCGCCACCGCGACCACGGACACAAGCCACACCGGCCAGCCGGTGAGGCCGGGCAGCACGATCGCAGCGGCCAGCCCGAGCGCCGAGACGGCGAGAAAGATCAGGATATTGCTGATGAGCGCCACGGCATGTTCCGATTGCGAGGATCGGCGCCAAGACTAGCCCGCCCCGCGCGGCATGTCACGGCCAAGAGGGAGCCCGCGGCATCCCGCGGCCCCCGGGGCGGGACGGCTGGTTCGAAAGTGAAAGGCGGTCGGCAGGAAAATGGATGGCGCAGCGCGAACGCTGCCCGTCATCCGTCGCACCGATCGAAAAATTTCCGCCAAGCCGTTCGACGATGGCCTTGACCATCGGCAGCCCGGCGCAGGAGCGCCCTGTGTCGCTGACCATGACGTCACGGCCGTCATCATGGGCGAGCACAGCAGACTCGACGTCGGCGAGCGTCAGGACCGCGCCGTCGTCGTCCACCCGAAGGACGAGCCCGCCATCGCTCGCCCGGTCGAGGGCGACATCGATGACGCTTCCGCGCGGTGCACCGCGCAGGGCGAAATCGATCACCGCGTCGCCGAGACGCGTCATCTCGCGCACATCGGCCGCGAGCCGTGGCAGGCACGAGCCTGACCGCAAGACGATTCGCTGTCCCTGCCGCTCGGCGTTCACCTCGGCCGCGCCGACCGCCCGCTCGATGAGCGTGGCGAGATCGACCGATTCGCTCGCGGGCTGCGCCTCGCCACGACCCGCCTCGGCGACGGCCAGAAGGTCCTCGACGCGCATCAGGAGCTCGCGCCCGGCGGCGGAAATGTCGAGGGCATAGCCGCGATAGCGGCCGATGTCGGCCTGCTCGGCGGGCATCGATCCCATGAGTTCGGCAAAGCCTAGTATGCCGTTGAGTGGCGTCCGGAGCTCGTGGCTCATGCGGGCGAGAATCCGTTGCCGCGCCTCGCGCGCCGCGTCGCGCTCGCGCTGCGCCGCAATCAGGGCTTGGTGCAGGGACTCCGCCTCGCGCCGGAAGATGGCGACCATCCGCGGATGCCGCGGGTCGCGGCCGATCGGCCGCAGGCTAAGGTTGCCCGGCACCGCCTCGCCACCCGCCGCGCGCAGCGCGAGCTGCACCCGCACTCCCTCCTGGCGGGCGATGGCCTGCCCCAGCCGGCGGACCTCGTCGGGCGCCCGCCGGGCATCAAGAAGCGTCAGGAAATTGCGGCCGACAAGGTTCGGCCGCGTGCGACCGAGCCAGGCGAGAAGGGTCGGATTGACGTCCGAAACGCTGAGCAGCATGCGGTCGAGATCGAGATCGAGAATGATAATTCCCGCCTCGCACTCCTCGAACACCGCATCGAACAGCCCGCAGCTCGCAAGACCGGAGCGCAGGGCCGGAAATTCGAGCGGCTCGAACCGCGTGTCGGCGTCCCCCCTCATCCGCGGCATTGTTCCCTTCCCTGATCCATACATTGAGTCGGACTCCAAGGAATTCATGCAAACTCTTGGAGTCACGCACGAATCACATCACCTTGAATCATTGCCGAATGTGAACGCCCGATCAAGAGACACGTTTACCTTTTTTTAACCATCGTCGAACGGCTGAGAAAACTGCTACACTTGGCGCCGGAATTCAGCGTCATGTGCGGGGGATGGCATGAAACGTGGCCTCATCGTCGGTGTGACCTTGCTCGGCGTGGCACTTGCCGGCGGCGTCTTCTGGCTCGCTGTGCACGGAAGCACGCTCATTCGCGACGCGGTGCATGAATATGGCTCGCCGGTTGTTGGCGCCGAGATTCGGCTTGCCGGTCTCGAATTCTCGCCGCTTGCCGGCAGCGCGGCCATCGAGGGGCTCGCGATCGGCAATCCCGAGGGCTTTTCCGATGCCGATGCCGCCCGCATCGCGCGTGTGGCAATTGCCCTCGATCCCTGGTCGCTGTTTTCGGACCGTGTCCACATCCGTGACCTGACGATCAGTGCGCCCGAACTGCGGGTCGAGCCCGGCACCGACGGCCTCAATCTCGACCGCTTGCGCCGCAATGTGGCGGCCTTTACGGGCGAGGATACCGCCACCACCGGGAGTTCCGAGACGCGCCTGCGCATCGATCGGCTTGCGATACGGGATGCCCGGCTCGTCGTCGGTGGCGGCGCGATCAGTTTCTCCGATCAGGCGCTCGTGCTGCCCGATCTCACGCTCGAGCATGTCGGGGGGGAAGAAGGCGTAAGGGCGCCGGATCTCGCGGCGGCGCTTCTCGATGCCCTGATGCCGCAGGTGAAGAAGGCGCTGGCGAGCGAGGCCGGCCGCGAGCTGCTGGCACGGGCGCGCGACGCGATCGGGGATCTCGAGGCCGAGACCCGGGCGCGGCTCGAGGACAAGGCGGGCGAGATCGAGAAAAAGGTCGGGGACAAGCTCGGCAGCGAGGCCGGCGACAAGGTCGGAAAAGCCGTCAAGAAGGGGCTCGACAGCCTGTTCAGGAAGGACGGAAAGGACGGGCAAGACGGCGGCGGCTGAGCTCCGGCACTGCCGCTGGCGGGGGTGCACAGCCGCTTCCCGGCGTGCTAGCGTCGGCGCCACAGCTCGCATTCAACCGCTATCTGACAGGGAGAGCATGCACGATGAGCCTTGCCGACTTGACACAGGCCGTCCGCGACAAGGTCGCCGGATCGGCGATTTCCAGCGTCATCAAGTTCGATCTTGGCGACGCCGGGGTGATCCGCATCGACGGCAGCACCACGCCGCCCGCGGTCGACAATGAGGATGGTGACGCCGACTGCACGATCACCGTCTCGGAGGCCGATTTTCGGGAGATTCTCGAAGGCACGCAGAACGCGCAGATGGCCTTCATGATGGGCAAGCTCAAGGTCGACGGTGACATGGGTGCCGCGATGCAGCTCGCCGGCGCGCTCTGAGGCAGAGACCGCGCGCAAGACACGTGGTCGGGGGCGGGAGACGTCGCATGGAGCTTCGCTTCAGCGAGGAGGAACAGGCGTTCCGCGACGAGGTGCGCGCATTCCTGGCCAGTTCCGTCCCCGGCGATCTCAGGGCGAAATTCGAATCCGGCGCGCCGCTTGCGAAGGCAGATTATGTGCGCTGGCAGAAAATCCTGTACGAGCGCGGCTGGATCGCCCCCGCCTGGCCGAAGGAATATGGCGGTGCGGAATGGAATGCCGCACGGCAGTATATCTTCGCTCTCGAGATCGGGCTTTTCGGCGCGCCGAAACCGATTCCCTTCGGCCTCAATATGGTGGGCCCGGTCATCTACACCTTCGGCAGCGAGGAACAGAAGCGGCGACACCTGCCGCCCATCCTGTCGAGTGACATC
>JBHHTO010000154.1:0-6249 GCA_046753425.1 Rhodothalassiaceae bacterium
ACATAGCCGACGACCTGACTGACCGACGCGCCAAGCGGATAGTGGCGGGTCAGTCCGGCGTCCGGCAGCACGCCGGGCAGTCGCAGCGCCTCGACATTGACACGGGCGAAATCCCGCCAGTCGAGACCCTCGGCAACGGTAACCGGCAGGAACGCGCGCTGGCGCGAGATCTGGCGCTCGATGCGCGCGAGATCGCTCGCGTCGAGGGTAATGACGCGACCCAGCCGCTCGAGCGTGCCGTGCATGTCGCGGGCCTGCTCGGGGATGAGAAAGACCCGGTAATCCCGTCGGTTGGTGGCGAGACGGGCACCGAAGCGGTCGCGTATCTCACCGCGTGCCGGGGCAAGCAGGCGGATCGAGATGCGGTTGTCCTCGGCAAGGGTCTCGTATCTCTCCGCCTCGATCACGCCCAGATAGTAGAGCCGACCGCCGAGGATTGTCGCCGCCAGGCCCTGGGCCCCGGCCAACAGGGCGGCACGGCGGGAAAAGGTCCGGAAACGGGATTGCTCGCCGCTCATCGCTCCAGCACCGCGTCGAGGCGACCGAACACCCATCCCGCCACCGGATAGGCACCGACGGTCAGAAGGGCCTGGAGGAGGAGGGGGGTGCCGGACATCACCTGCCAATAATACAGGCTCGCGACGATCCAGGACAGGACCATGGCGATCGCGGCGACAAGCAGGAACGCCGCCCACCCGAAGAGAAAGGGCAGGCGCACGAAATGGGCTTGCTGGTTGGACAGGACCATCTGCGCAAGAAGCAGGAGCAGCAGGTTCAGGCCGGGCGGTCCGCCCCAGAGAAAGTCCTGGAACAGTCCGATGAGCGCCACCCCTGCCGGCGGGACCAAGCGCGGCCGGTGGATGGAAAAGTAGAAAACAAGCATCAGGGGCCAGTTGGGAGCCGGCACCGCCGCGGTGGCCGAGCCGATCGGAATCTGGGTCAGGATGACGAGAACCGTGGCAAGCACGAGCGGTGCCGCCGCCCGCAGGGCACGAGCCGTCGCCTTCAGGGTCGTGCTCATGGCGACGCGACCCCGTCCGGCGGCTCGACGACGTCGGCGACGCGACCGAGGACCTGCACGAAGTCGAGCCGGTCGAGAAGCGCGATGGGCGTCACCATGACGAGGTCCTGCTCGACCGCGGCGATGCGGCCGACCGGAATGTCGGGGGGAAAGATGCCGCCGTCCCCCGAGGTCACCAGCAGGTCGCCGACCTTCGGAATCGTGTCCGGCGGCAGGAAGGCCAGTTCGAGCAGCGCATCATTGCGTCCGCGCAGGATGGCGAGCTCGTCGCGCTCGACATCGCGGACCGGCACCCGGCTGTTGAGGTCGGTCACGAGAAGCACCCGCGCGGCGTGGCTGCCGACCTCGACGACGCGCCCGACGAGACCGAGCTCGTCGACCACCGCCTGATCCTCGCGCACGCCATCGGCATGGCCGGCATTGATCAGGATCGAACGGACGAAGGGACCGCCGGCGACGCCGATGACACGCGGCGTCACCACGCGCAGGGTGCTGAAGCGGGGCGCATTGAGCAGGGTCCGCAGGCGGTTGTTCTCGCGCTCGAGCACGAGCGCCGTATCCCGCCAGCGGGCAAGCCGCGCATTCTCCTCGCGCAGGCGGGCATTTTCCGCCGCCAGCCGCGTCATGCCGCGAAACCACTCCGCCATCCGGTCGAGCCCGGCGAGGGGCCGTGCCGCGAGTTCGAGTGCCGGCCGCGCGACATCGGCGGCGGCGGCGCGCAACGCCACGACGAGCGGGTGCTCGATCCGGCCGAGAACGAGGAAGACCAACACCAGGGAGACCAGCCCTGCAAATATCCCGCGGCCGCGCCGGCTGCCGCGGAGGGAAATGGAGGTTCGGGGGTGCGGTGTCTCCAATGGCTGGCGGCTCCAGGGGCGCGGGGGCGCCCGCGCCCGCCTTCTCAATCGTCGGTAATCAGCAGATGCTTGAGCACCTCGTCCTCGAGCGCCCGGCCGGTGCCAAGCGCGACGCAGGTGAGCGGCTCCTCGGCGATCGAGACCGGCAGCCCGGTCGCCTGGCGCAGGATGCGGTCGAGGTCGGCGAGCAGCGCGCCGCCGCCGGTGAGCACGATGCCCTTGTCAACAATGTCCGCCGCAAGCTCGGGCGCCGTGTGCTCGAGCGCGACCTTGACCCCTTCGATGATCGCCCCCACCGGCTCGGCGAGCGCTTCCGCCACCTGAAGCTGGTTGATGACAATCTCCTTCGGCACCCCGTTCATCAGATCGCGGCCCTTGATCTCCATCGACAGGCCGACGCCATCATCGGGCTCGACCGCGGTGCCGATCTCCTTCTTGATGCGCTCGGCGGTGCTCTCGCCGATCAGCAGATTGTTGCTGCGCCGGACATAGGAGATCAGCGCCTCGTCCATCTTGTCGCCGCCCACCCGCACCGAGGTGGCGAAGACGATGCCGCCAAGCGACAGCACGGCGACCTCGGTCGTGCCGCCGCCGACATCGACCACCATCGAGCCCTGCGGCTCGGTCACCGGCAGGCCGGCACCGATCGCGGCAGCCATCGGCTCCTCGATCAGATAGACCTTGGAGGCACCGGCTTCCTCGGCTGCCTCGCGAATCGCCCTTCGCTCCACGGCGGTCGACCCCGAGGGAACGCAGATCACCACCTCGGGGCTGGCGAAGGCACGGTTGTGCACCTTGCGGATGAAGTGGCGGATCATGTGCTGGGCGATCTCGAAATCGGCGATCACCCCGTCGCGCAGGGGCCGGATGGCCTCGATATTGCCCGGCGTGCGGCCGAGCATCATCTTGGCCTCGTTGCCGACGGCGAGAACCTGGCGCCGGCCGCCCGCCGACTTCATGGCCACCACCGACGGCTCGTTGAGGACGATGCCCCGTCCCTTGACATAGACGAGCGTGTTCGCCGTCCCGAGATCGATGGCCATGTCGGATGAAAACATCCCCAGGATCTTTGAAAACATGTTCTCTCACGCCTTTGCAATGACACGCGGCACAAGGGGGCGGCACGGACCTGTCGAAGGCCGCCGCCCGGGCCGTTCACACGCCTTTGAGCACAGTTGCGGGGCGGCTGCAATAGGCGACCCCCCCCCCGCCGGGAAGGGCGTGGTGGCCGCCTGTTTCGAACCATCTTCGCATATGGTTAAGAAAATGCCCTAGGAATCCGGCAATTTCGGCGCAAGCCAGGGCATGAGCGCGCGAATCCGTTCGCCCACCGGCTCGATATCGGCATCCTGGCGCCGCCGCAGGCGCGTAAGCTCCGCACCGCCGGCGCGGGTATCGGCGATGAGCCGTGCGGCGAAGGCGCCCGAGGTGACGTCGTCGAGGATGCGCCGCATCTCGCGCCGTGTCCCCTCGGTGACGAGCCGCTCGCCGGCGAGATAGCCGCCATATTCGGCGGTCGTGGAAATCGCCCGCCGCATATAGGCGGGACCGCCCTCGAACATCAGGTCGACGATGAGCTTGGCCTCGTGCAGACACTCGAAATAGGCCATCTCCGGGCTGATGCCGGCTTCGACGAGGGTCCTGTAGCCGGCCTCGATGAGCGCCGGAATGCCGCCGCAGAGGACCGCCTGCTCGCCGAACAGGTCGGAGACGCATTCCTCGGCAAAGCTGGTCTCGACGATGCCGGCGCGGCCGCAGCCGAGACCCGCGGCATAGGCAAGCGCGATCGCCCGTGCCGCGCCGGTGGCGTCCTGGTGCACCGCATAGAGGCAGGCGAGCCCACGCCCGGCCTCATATTCGGCACGCAGCCAGCGGCCCGCCCCCTTGGGGCCGATGAGAAAGACATCGAGGCCCGCATCCGGCACGACATGGCCGAAATGGACCGCAAGACCGTGGGCGAAGCCGAGCGCGGTACCGGGCCTCAGGCGTTCGGCGATCTCGGCCGCATAGACGTCGGGGATATGCTCGTCGGGCAGCGAGACCATGACGACATCGCCCCGTGCCGCCGCCTCGCCATAGGACACGACCTCGAACCCGGCCTCGCGGGCTCTCTCCCCCGACGGCGAATTCTGCCGCGCACCGACGATGACGCGGCATCCCGAATCGCGAAGATTGAGGGCATGCGCATGCCCCTGATTGCCATAGCCGACGATCGCCACCAGGCGATCCTTGAGGACTGCGGTGTCGATATCGGCGTCGCGATAGACCTTCATCTCAGTCCTGCCCTTCTGCCGCTGGCGCCGCGAGCGCGGCGTCGATCGCTGCCATCGCCTTCTTCATATCGTCGGCCGCAAGGCGTGGCCAGTCAGGCGTCTGGGTGCGGAACCAGGTCATCTGCCGCTTGGCATAGCGGCGGCTGTCCTGCTGGGCACGGCGGATCGCCTCCTCGCGGGAAATCCTGCCGGCGATCAGCGCGCCCAAGGGGGGCACGCCGATCGCCTTCATGGCGGGAAGCCCGGGGTCGAGACCGCGGGCGAGCAGTCGCCGGACCTCGTCGAGCGCGCCCCGTTCCATCATTCTGGCGAAACGCGCATCGATGCGGCGATAGAGCGCTTCTCGCGGGCTGTCGAGGACCCATTTCAGAAACCGCACATTGCCACCCGCCTCAGCCAGCCCCTTGCCGCTTGCCCGCTGGAATTCGGCGAGTGAGCGTCCCGTCGCAAGGATTACCGCGAGCGCGCGGACGATGCGCTGCGAATCGGTCGGCCTCAGGCGTGCGGCCATGAGCGGATCGCGTTCGCGAAGCGCCGCATGGAGAGCGACGGGGCCTTCCGCGGCAAGGCGTCGGGCGATGCGGCGCTGCAGCGCGGCGGGGACCGGTGGCACATCCGCCAGACCTTCCAGCAGGGCACGAAAATAGAGCCCGGTGCCGCCGACGAGGATGGGCAGGCGTCCGGCGTGCGAGGCCGCCGCGATCTCGGCGCTGGCGAGGCGCAGCCAGCGGCCGGCGGAGCAGGGATCAGCGGCATCGAGAATGCCATAGAGGCGATGCGGCACACGCGCCATGGTGGCGGCGTCCGGGCGCGCCGTCAGGATCTCGAGATCGCGATAGATCTGCATCGAGTCGGCATTGATGACGACGCCGCCATACTGCGCGGCGAGCGCCAGCGCCAGCGCCGACTTGCCGCTCGCCGTCGGCCCTGCAATAAGAACCGCGCACCCTGTCTTCACGGAAATGCCGCCTCCATGCCGGATGCATCCCTGCATAATGTCGCAACGCTCGTCGTCAAGCCACAAGCGGGCGATGCCGAGGCCGCCGCTGAGGCCCTTGCTGAGGCCATGGCCGCTGCCGGCGCACGGATCATTGCGCGCACGTGCCTTGGCCCCGGCGCGCACGATCTCGCATTCAGCGGCCTGCCGCTGCCGGTGGCGCGCGCGATCGCCCGCGCGCATCCCCTCACGCAGGCGGCGGATATCGCGGTGCAGCCTGTGGCGGGTCGGCGCAAGCGGCTGCTTGTCGCCGACATGGACTCGACGATGATCACCGTCGAATGCATCGACGAGCTCGCCGATCTTGTCGGCTGCAAGGCGGAGGTGGCAGCGGTCACCGCGGCGGCGATGCGCGGCGAGATCGATTTCGCGGCCGCCCTCAGGGAGCGCGTGGCGCTGCTCGCCGGCCTGCCGCTGGCGGCCATCGAGCGCTGTCTCGCCGAGCGCGTGCGGCCCGCCCCCGGTGCCGCGACGCTGGTGCGCACGATGGCGGCCTCCGGAGCGCGAACGATGCTCGTCTCGGGCGGCTTCACGCTGTTTGCCGAACCGGTGGCGCGGCAGCTCGGCTTTGATGCGGCTCGCGCCAACCGGCTCGAGACCCTCGGCGATCGACTGAGCGGCCGGGTCCTGTCGCCGGTCCTCGATGCCGCCGGCAAGCGCGCCGCACTTATCGACGCCCGTGCCGAAACCGGTCTCGCCCGCTCCGAGACCCTCGCCGTCGGTGACGGTGCCAATGATATCGCGATGGTCGAGGCGGCCGGATTCGGGGTTGCCTCTTACGGCAAACCGGCGCTTGCGGCGGTTGCGGATGCCGCCATCCGGCATGGCGACCTGACGGCCTTGCTCTACTTCCAGGGCTACCGCCGCGAGGAATTCGTCGCGTCGGGACAGTGACGAGAAAGGCCGGCCCGGAGGCCGGCCTCCATGCATTTGACAGAGGCAGAATGCCCTATTCCTCGTCTTCCTCGTCGAGAGGGATCGGGATGAAGAGCTGGTCGCCGCTGCGGTAGATGCGGAAGAGGGCCGCTTTCTTTCCCTCCTTCTTGAGGTCGGCGATGATCCGCGTCACGTCGTCAGCGTTCTTCACCGGCTGGCGATTGA
>JBHHTO010000155.1:0-6243 GCA_046753425.1 Rhodothalassiaceae bacterium
AAGACAAGGGAGGACAATCCATGCTCAGTGTCTATCTGACCTTCGCCGGCGTTCTCGTGGCGCTCATCGCCTCGGCGCTGCGCATCCTCAGGGAATACGAACGCGGTGTCATGTTCACGCTCGGCCGTTTCACCGGCGTCAAGGGACCGGGGCTCATCATCGTCATCCCGGTCATCCAGAAGATGGTCAAGGTGGACCTGCGCACCTTCGTCGAGGACGTGCCGACACAGGACGTGATCTCGCGCGACAATGTTTCGGTGAAGGTGAATGCGGTCATCTATTCGCGGGTGCTCGATCCCGAGCGTGCGGTGCTCAATGTCGAGGATTACCGGATGGCGACGAGCCAGCTTGCGCAGACGACCCTGCGCTCGGTGCTCGGCAAGCACGAGCTCGACGAGATGCTCGCGGAGCGCGACAAGCTCAATGCCGACATCCAGGAAATCCTCGACAAGCAGACCGACATCTGGGGCATCAAGGTGTCGACGGTCGAGATCAAGCATGTCGATATCGACGAGAGCATGATCCGCGCCATCGCCAGGCAGGCGGAGGCCGAGCGCCTGCGCCGGGCCAAGATCATCAATGCCGAAGGTGAGCAGCAGGCAGCGCAGAAGCTGGTCGAGGCGGGCAGGATGCTCGCCGCCGAGCCGAACGCCATGCAGTTGCGCTATTTCGCGGCGCTCCACGACATCGCCGGCGAGCGCTCCTCGACCATCGTCTTCCCCATTCCCACCGACCTTCTGCGCCACCTGACGGCGGAAAGAGGCGCCGGCTGACGGCCTTCAGGAACCGTCGCCGGCGGTGTTGAAGAAGGGATGACGCACGAGATCGCCGGGCGCGATGCCGAGCCGTTCGGCGGTGCCGGCATTGAGTTCGAGCACCGCGGCAACGCGACCGCGCGAGGTGATAGCGTCGAGCTTGAGTGGCTCGCCATGCGCGATATTGGCGATCCTCCCGTTGCTGCGGATGAAGAGGAGGTCGAGCGGCAGATAGGTGTTTTTCATCCAGAAGCGTGCCTCGCGCGGCATGGCGAATTCAAACAGCATGCCGTGATCGGGCGCCATGTCCTTGCGGAACATGAGCCCGGTCTGCTGTTGCTCCGGCGTGGCAGCGATCTCCACGGTGAACTCATGGGTCGTGCCGTCCGCGGTTTCGATCGCCAGCGGTTCGCTGCGCAGCGATTGCGCCGCCGTCGGCTCGGCGCGGGCGCCGGTCGTGACCGCGACGAGACACAGCACGACCAGAAAAAGACCGCCGAGGCGGCCGACGACAGCGCCGGCGGCCTGTTCGACACACGCGCGGGCCACGTTCAGGATCCGCCCCCATCGGGCGCGTCCGCGGGCACGAGCTCGGTGACGAGCAGGCCGCGCGCACCCTCGCCGATGCGAACGTGGACACGCTGCCCGGGTTGCAGTTCGGCGATGCCGGCGCGGCGCAGGGTCTCCATATGGATGAACACGTCCTCGGAGCCTTCGCCACGCGAGACAAAACCATAGCCCTTGACGCGATTGAACCATTTCACCGTGCAATCGACGACCTCGCCGCCGGCCGCCGCAGCGACCTCACGGTGCGCGGCACCATTGCCGCCACGGCGCTGTCCGCCGGCGTCCGGATCGGGAACCGTTGCCGTCGACAGGTCGAGGCGCAGGACCCGCACCGCCTGTCTTCCCTTGGCACGGGTCACCGCCTCGCAGGCCACCGTCGTTCCCTCCGGCACCGAACGCCGGCCGGCGTCGCGCAGGACAGAAAAATGAAGAAGGATGTCCCCCCCGCCGTCATCCGGAACAATGAACCCGTATCCCTTGACGGCATCAAACCATTTGACGACACCCTCGACCTCGACCGCATCCTCCCCCGCGGTCTCGGGCGAGCGCCGCTCCCCAAGTGTTTCCATGGCCTCGCTCCCAAACGAAGGCGCGTACAGTAGCACGACTCGCGATCGGTGCAAAATTTTGCCCGCGCCGCAAGGAGCACGCCAAGACCTTGGCATCACTTGGCGATTTCTTCGCTCCCGAATCCGGACTGCCTTGCCAGGGGTCAGGGTTGACCTTCCTCCTCAAAACCGACCGGCAGTTCGACATGATGATTGATGAGGCCCTCCTCATAAAGCCGGTCGGTCATCGGCGCGAGCCAGAAATAGACGGCGATGAATCCGACGATCGACATCGTGATGGTGTAGGGGAGCGCCATGATCACCATGCGCATGTAGGAGAGCCGGATCAGCGGTGCGAGCGCCGAGGTGAGGAGGAAGAGAAAGGCCGCCTGGCCGTTCGGGGTCGCCACCGAAGGAATGTTGGTGCCGGTGTTGATGGCCACCGCCATGAGGTCGAAAACGTCGCGCGTGATGACGCCATTGTCGACCGCCTTGATCGCTTCCGAGATATAGACCGAGGCGACGAAGACATTGTCGCTGATCGCCGACAGCACGCCGTTCGCCACATAAAGCGCGGCGATCTGGCCCTGACCCTCGAGGCTGAGAACGAATTCGGTCACCGGATCGAACAGGCCCTGATCGTTGATCACCGCGACGATGGCGAAGAAGACGACGAGAAGGGCGGTGAAGGGCAGCGCTTCGGTGAACGCCTTGCCGATCTGGTGCTCGTCGATGACGCCGGTAAAGGCGGTGGAAAGCACGATCACCGACAGGCCGACGAGGCCGACGGCGGCGAGGTGGAACATGAGGCCGAAGACGAGCCAGGCGGCGACCACGGCCTGCATGATGATTGCCATCTTGTCGCGCTCGCTCCGCTTTTCCTCCTCGTGACGCTCATAGTCCTCGAGAATGGCCATCACCCGCGCCGGGATCTTCGCGCCATAGCCGAACATGCCGGTGATCTCGACGAAAATGACGGTCAGGAGCCCGGTGACGAGAACCGGCAGGGTCACCGGTGCCATGCGCATGAAGAACTCGATGAAATCCCAGCCGGCGCGGGCGCCGATGATGATGTTTTGCGGCTCGCCGACAATCGTCGTCACGCCGCCGAGCGCGGTGCCGACCGCGGCGTGCATCATCAGCGAGCGCAGGAAGGCGCGAAACTGCTCGAGATCGGCGCGACTCTGACCCTCGACACCGTCGTCACTCTTGTAGTCGTGCTCGCTCTGCAGATCCTTGCCCGAGGCCACCTTGTGATAGATGCTGTAGAACCCCTCGGCGATGGCGATCACCACGGCGGTCACGGTGAGGGCGTCGAGAAAGGCCGAGAGAACCGCGCCGGTGAGCGAGAACAAGAGCGACAGAAGAAGCTTCGAGCGCACCTTCACGAGAATCTTGGTGAAGATGTAGAGCAGCATGTCGCGCAGGAAGTGGATGCCCGCGACCATGAAGATCAGCAGCAGCACGACCTCGAGCCCGAGCTCCACCTCGTGATACACCGTCTCCGGCGTCGTCATGGCGAGGAAGACGGCCTCGAGCGCGAGCAGGCCGCCGGGCTGCAGCGGATAGCATTTGAGAGCCATGGCGAGCGTGAAGATGAACTCGCCGATCAGCACCCAGCCCGCGACATAGGGTCCCGCCGCCCACAGGATGAGCGGATTGAGGATGAGAAAAGCGACGATCGTCGCCTTGTACCAGCCGGGGGCATGACCGAGGAAGTTGGCGCGAAACGCGTCGACACGTGAGGACATGGCGTGGCCTGCTCGCTCGTTCTTGAACAATCGGACGGACTGTCCGAAGGTGGAAACGGTCTTCGGGCTTGTAGAGCCCGGCCGACGCCAAATCAAGTACAGCCGGAAATACAGGGAGACCGATCGATGAAGCTTGCCGGCGAGACGCTGATACCGGCTTCGAGAGAGACTGTCTGGGCGGCACTGAATGACGAGACGCTGCTCATCCAGTGCATTCCGGGATGCGAGGCCCTCGAGCGCATTGGGGACAACGAGCTGGCGGCGGCAGTGACAGCCAGGGTCGGCCCTGTCAAGGCGACGTTCAAGGGCGAGGTAAGGCTGGAGAATGTCAGCCCGCCAAACAGCTATACGCTCGTCGGTCAGGGCAAGGGCGCTGCCGGCTTTGCCCGCGGCCGCGCCGACGTTTCCCTTCATGATGAGGGGGAGGGGGCGACTCGGCTCGTCTACTCGGTCGAGGCCAATGTCGGTGGCAAGCTGGCACAGATCGGCGCCCGCCTCATCGAGAGTTCGGCGCGGAAATATGCCGACGACTTCTTCACCACATTTTCCCGCCTGGTGGCCGAGCGCGCGCCGGCGGTGGCCGAAGCGACAGCCGAGGAAGCGGCGCCGGCGGCGGCGGAAGAGGAGCCGGTGGAGGCGGAGCCGCGCCCCGGCCTGCCGCCGGCCGTCTGGGCGGCGATCCTCATTCTGCTGGTTCTTCTGCTGCTTTACCTTTTTGCCTGAGGACCGTTTGTCGAGATGGTTGCGCCTGGCCTGCACGATCCGCTCGATGCCGCACTGGCCTGGGGCCGCCGTGGTGAGGGCGTGGCGATCGCCACCGTCATTCGCACCTTCGGATCGGCGCCGCGCCTTCAGGGCGCGCAGCTTGCGGTGCGCGCGGATGGAGCGTTCGAGGGCTCGGTGTCCGGCGGCTGCATCGAGGGCGAGGTCGTCGCCTCGGCGCAGGAGGTCATCCGCAGCGGTCAGCCGAGGACGCTGGAATACGGTGTCAGTGATGCCATGGCCTGGGAGGTCGGCCTCGCCTGCGGCGGACGGCTTCTGCTCAGTATCATGCCGGTCGGCAGCGCCTCACGGCTCGCCCTTCTCGAACGCCTCGGCGAGGCCCGGCGCGCTGGCCTGCCGGTCGTTCTCGCAAGCCGGATCGACGATGGCGAGATGGCGCTTCTTCACCCCGAGGCCGGTGGCGCGGAATTCGTCGGCATCGATCTCCTCGCAGCGGTACGCGAGGCGCAGCGACGCGACCGGCCTCGGCTCGTGGAGACGGAAGCCGGCCGCATCTTTCTCAATGTCTTCAACCCGCCGCTCCGGCTTGTCCTTGTCGGAGCCGTTCATATCGCGCAGGCGCTTGCGCCAATGGCGCGTCAGCTTGGCTATGCAGTGACGGTTGTCGATCCGCGGACCGCCTTCGCGACAAGGGCGCGCTTCCCCGACACGCGGCTTTTCACCGACTGGCCCGACGATTTTCTGAAGACCGAGTGCCCCGACGCACGCACAGCCGTGGTTACGCTGACCCACGATCCGAAATTGGACGATGCCGCGCTCGTCGAGGCACTCGGCTCCCCCGCTTTTTACATCGGATCGCTGGGCAGCCGGAAGACCCATCGTGCACGAATCGAGCGTCTGCGGGCTGCCGGTTTCGGGGAGGCGGCGTTGACACGCATCCACGCCCCGGTCGGTCTTGATATCGGCGCCGAGGAGCCGGCGGAGATCGCCGTCGCCATCCTCGCCGAGGTGACCCGGGAGCTGAGACAGGGCGATGATCGCTCCTAAGACCGCCGCCATCGTGCTCGCAGCCGGTCGTTCGCGCCGCATGGGAAAGGCCAACAAGCTGCTCGTGCCCGTCGCCGGCGTGCCGATGGTGCGGCGGGTGGCGGAGACGGCGCTTGCAAGCCGCGCCGGACCGGTGATTGTCGTCACTGGCCACGAGGCCGAGCGTGTGAAGGCGGTGTTGTCCGATCTCGATCTCCGGTTCGTCCACAATCCGGCGCACGCGAGCGGCGTGGCCGGATCCCTGCGCGCCGGCCTTGCCGCCGTACCGTCGCAATGTGCAGCGGTGCTGGTTCTGCTCGGTGACATGCCCTTTCTGCGACCCGACACCCTCGACGCCCTCATCGCGGCGCTCGATCCGGCGCACGGCAAGACGGTGGCCCTTCCCGTTCATCACGGCCGGCGCGGCAACCCCGTCATCTGGCACCGGACGCACTTTCCGGCACTGATGGCGCTTGCGGGCGACAGCGGCGCACGGGCGCTGCTGCCCGGGCTCGGCGCGGCGCTCGTGCGGCTGCCGGTGGACGACCCGGGAATTCTCGCCGACGTCGATCGTGCGGACGATCTCGAAGCTCAGCCCTGATCGGGTGCGAAGCGCTTCACCCAGCCCTCGACCATGTCGAAGCTGATATTGCCGCCACAGACGACAAGTCCGACCACCGCCCCGGTGCCGACACGCTCGCGCACGCGATGTGCCGCCGGAAGCGTGCACGCGGCGGCGGGCTCGGCCCACAGCTTGGCGTCCTCCGCCAGCGTCAGCAGCGCTGAAACCGCGTCGCGATCGGGGATGACGAACACCTCCTCGACCAGATCCTTGACATGGGCGAGCGTGCGTTCGGTGACATAGGGCGCACC
>JBHHTO010000156.1:0-6218 GCA_046753425.1 Rhodothalassiaceae bacterium
CGACGCACGAATCGAGACGGTCCGGCGCGAGTTGGCGGGCGCTCGCACGCGCCGAACGGCTGGCCTGAGGCCGGGGCCCGATGCTCTGGCGCGCGTCATCAAGCGACCGCTTCGAGGAGCGGTTCATCAGCCGCTTCGATCCCCGCTTCTGGACCGTCAACTTTCCGCGGCCGATGATGGCGGCGGTGACGACGCCGGGAGGCGAGGCGCTCGATGTCAGCCTCGTCTTCTATGCCAGGGATGATCTTGCGGGGCTCATCTGGGAGAGTGTCGACACGCTCGATCACCCGCTGCTCGGATATGCGACGAATCGCGATTACCGTGGCGTCGTGCTCAGCTTCCGCTGGGTGAGTCAGGGGCTGAAGACCCTGCCCGAGGTCAATGGTCCGACCCTCACCATCGAGGGCCGCGATCAGACCGGCGCACCGCGAACCTGGTTCGTGCGGCTGTGGAACTACGCGGTGGGTACGGCCGAGGACGCCGTCATCACGCTCGATTTCGACAATCTCGACGGCGGATTCCTGCTTCCCGCCGAGGCCGATCCGGTGTGGGCGGGCGATATCGACCGCCTCTTCATCTCGATGGTGCCGCCCGAATTCGACGGCGTCGCCACCGGCCCGCTTACAGGCGGCCGCGTCGAGGCGACGCTCAGCCTGAGCGCCATCCGGACCCGCGGCGGCAATGCGGCGCTCGCCATCGGCGACGACTATATGAAGCCGCATACCACGCGCCTCGCCAACGGCTATGACGACAGTTTCAACATCACACCGGCGCGGCTCGTGCGCAATCTGCTGCATCTCGGCTACCGCGACTGGTTTACCCATTATGTCGGCATGAGCCACTATTACAGCGTCGCCTGGGACGCCGGCGAGGCGCGCTATATCGTCGATCCGGCATTGCCCGTCCTCAATGTCGCGACCGTCGCCTGGCACAGCGATTTCTTCGCCCGGCTCGCGCGCTTCGGCTTTCGTCTCGCGCTCTCGCTCTCGTTCGAGCTGCTGGCGCAGAATGCGCCCGCGGACTGGGCTCAGCGGGCCTTTGACGGCGCGCAGGCACTGACCGGCTGGGTGCCGCCCTCGACGCTGCTGCAGCCCACCAACGCGACCGCCATGGGCTATCTCAAGAGCGTCTATCAGGCATTTGGCGATCTCATGATCGCGGCCGGGCTCGCGCCGATCTTCCAGATCGGTGAGCCCTGGTGGTGGGTCTCGCTCGATGCCGCGGCGGTGCCCCATTTCTACGACGCGACAACGACGGCACTCTTCACCGCGGAGACAGGGCTGCCGCTGCCGCCGATGCATCAGAGCGCGAGCGAGACGCCGAGCGCCGAGCAGCAGGTCTATCTCGACTGGCTTGGCATGAAGCTCGGTGCGGCGACGCTCGATCTGCGCGATTTTCTCAAGTCCACCTATGCGAACGCGCAGGTGACGCTGCTCTTCTTCGTGCCGCAGGTCCTCGACGCGGCGCAGCCGATGCGCGAGAGCGTGAACTTCCCCGTCGCCTCCTGGGCCTGGCCGGCCTTCGATTTCCTGCAGATCGAGGACTATACCCATGTCATCAACGCCGACTGGCGGGCACACGCGCAGGGACTCGAGAAGGTCGCGGCGGATCTCGGCTACCCGCTTTCCGCAACACAGTTCTTCGCCGGCTTCGTGCTCGATCCGGCGGACACCCAGATCTGGACCAATATCGCCCGCGCCCTCGCGGATGCCCGCGCCTGCGGTTTCGTCGAGCGTGTCATCTGGGCCTATCCGCAGACGGTGCGCGACGGCGTCGTTGTCTTCGATCCCCTGGAGGAGCCCGACATGAGCGGATTTCACTAGGTGCGGCTGCCAGCCGCGATCAGCTTCGGCTCGAGCGGCGGCCCGCGCTTTTCCACCGAGATCGTCGTCACCGCCTCGGGGCATGAGCGGCGCAATCAGGACTGGCTTGAGGCGCGCGCCGAATATGATCTCGCCGGCGGCATCCGCTCGGAGGCCGATCTCGCGACGCTCGTCGCCTTCTTCCGTGCCCGTGCCGGTCGCGCGTTCGGCTTCCGCTTGAAGGACTGGGCCGACTTCAGTTCGGCCGCGCCGGGGGCGGCGATCAGCGCCAGCGATCAGGCCATCGGTAGCGGCGACGGCACAACCACCGAGTTTCAGCTCGTCAAGGCCTATGGCGACGGCGCGGCCACGCATCTGCGCACCATCCGCAAGCCGGTGGCCGGCACGGTGCGGGTCGCGCTCGACGGCGTCGAGCAGACGAGCGGCTGGTCGGTCGACGACACGACCGGCGTCATCAGCTTCGCCACACCGCCCGCCGCCGGCACCGCGATCACCGCCGGCTTCGAGTTCGACGTGCCGGTGCGTTTTGCCGAGGACCGCATCGCGGTCTCGCTCGAGGCCTTTGCCGCCGGCGAGGTGCCAAGCATCCGCCTGTTCGAGATCCGCCTGTGAGAACAATTCCGACGGCGCTTGCCGCGCATCTCGCCGGGCCGGTGACGACGCTCGCCACCTGCTGGCGACTGCAGCGGCGGGACGGCGTTCTCGTTGCGCTGACGAGCCATGACCGTGACCTTCTCATCGACGATGTCGTCTATCGCGCGGATGGCGGGCTCGACGCCATGGCGGCCGAAGAGCGCGGTGACCTCTCGGTCGGCAATCTCGAGATCGCCGGCATCCTTTCCGGCGCCGGGCTGCCGGCAGCCGATCTTGCCGAAGGCCGGTTCGATGGTGCGCGGGTCGATGTCCTTCTCGTCAACTGGACCGATCCCGCCGGCGGCACCCTTCTGGTGCGACGCGGCACGCTCGGTCCCGTCACCCGCGAGGATGGCGTGTTCCGCGCCGAGCTCCTGGGGCTGAGCGAGGCGCTCCGGCAATCGCTGACCGAGGTCTATTCCGCGACCTGCCGCGCCGAGCTTGGCGACGGGCGCTGCCAGCGCAGCCTGGTCGGTTTCGAGCGGGAGAGCGCGGTCAGCGCCGTGATCGACGCCTTCACCATCGACGTCGCCGGGCTCGCCGAGCCCGACGGCTGGTACGATTTCGGCCGCATCCGCTGGCATACCGGTGCCAATGGCGGATTGGTGAGCGAGGTGCGGCGCTCGCTGGGCATTCGCCTCACGCTTTTTCAGCCACCGCCCAATCCGGTCGCCGCCGGCGATGTGCTGACGCTCACCGCCGGCTGCATCAAGACCCTCGCCATCTGCGAAAGCAAGTTCGACAATGTCGAGAATTTCCGCGGCGACCCCTTCGTGCCGGGCAGCGACGCGATCATCGACTATCCGGGGCTGCGCTGACCGGCGAGAAAGCCGCAGGCGACAGGTGCCCGCTCACCGGAGCAGCGCCGAAGGACCGGTCTTGCTTCGTTCGCACTTCGACGGGTTCCGTGCGAACAAAGAGGGTCGCTCTTCCCGGAGTCTGCGCTAGGCCTTTGCCGCGTCCTTCGCCTCCGCTGCCGGCGCATCTGCGGCATCGTCACCGGCCACCGGGGAGGGCAGGTCCTCGGCCGTCGCCGGTGCCGCATCGGTCGCCGGTGCCGCTGTTGCGGTGTCCGATGCCGGAGATGTCCGGGCGCCGTCCGCCTGCTGTGCCTGGACCTGCTGCATGATCTGGCGGTGCAGAAGGTCGGCGCGGCGCCCGATCTCGGCGATCGCCTTCGACAGATTGCCGAGGTCATATCCGATGCCGCGGAAGATGAATATGCGGTTGTCGGTGTCGTACATGCGATAGACACCGTCTTCCTTGAGATCGGGAATATTCAGCGTTCGCGGCGAGCCGACGAAGTCGAACAGCACACGGTCTCCCTTGGTCTCGCGGATGAAGTCGTCGAGCTTCTCGTCGCCGCGTTCCCAGAGCTCGACGAAACGGCGATCCGCCATGCCGTGCTCGGCGGGCAGGCCAAGCTTTTCGCGCAGCACCTCGCCGCGGCGGCGCGCGCGGGCCCGGCTCGGCCACAGGATGGTAGCGACCTGGCTTGCGGAGGTCAGCACCGCCTGGCCGGCGAAGAGCACGCCCTGCGTCGATTTCTGCTCGATCGACTGGTTGAAGACCGAGAACGCGGCCTCCGTATAGAGGCACTGGTTGCGCAGTTCGTGCAGGTAGATGATGAAGGAATTGAGATCCATGGGTCCTCGCAGGCTGGTCTTGGCGCCGGCCCGGCAAGCCGGTCCGGCCAATCCGGTCGCACCGAGCGATAGCACAGGCACGGGCGCGAATAGAAGGCCCGTTTCGCGCGCCGCCATCATCTCTTATGCGCGCCGGCTCCTCGGCACGCCCTATCGCCATCAGGGGCGGCAGCCCGGGTGCGGGCTCGACTGCATCGGGCTCGTCGTCGTCGTCGCCCGTCATTTCGGCCTCAGCGATCACGATGTCCATGACTATCCGCGCCTGCCCGAGGGCGACCGCCTGCTCGGGGAGGCCCGGCGGGCGGGATTCATTCCGGTCGGGAGGGCGCGACCGGGCGACGTCATCTGTCTGCGCACCGCGCGCGATCCGCAGCATCTGGCGATCGTCACCGATATCGGCATGCTGCACGCCTGCGCCCGGCGCGAGCGGGTGATCGAGCACCGCATCGATGCCACCTGGCGCGAGCGGATCGTTGCCGCCTTCCGCTTTCCCGGGGTCGACTGATGGCGACCCTCGTCCTCAGCGCCGTCGGATCGCTGGTCGGCGGTCCGCCGGGTGCCTTCATCGGCAGCACCATCGGCAGCCGCATCGACCGCGCGCTGTTCTTCCCCTCTGGCAAGGCATCGCGCGAGGGGCCGCGGCTTAATGATGCGCGCATCCAGAGCTCGGCGCTCGGCGCCACGATTCCACTCGTCTATGGCACCGCGCGCGTCGCCGGCAATGTGTTGTGGTCGAGCGGGCTCAAGGAAACCCGGACCGAGACCCGGCAGAAGAGCGGCGGCAAGGGCGGCTCGAAGACGACGACGGTCGAATTCTCCTATTCGACCTCGGTCGTTGTCGGACTCTCGGCGCGGCCGATCCTCCGTGTCGATCGCATCTGGGCCGATGGCAAGCTTTTGCGCGATGCCGCGGGCACCCTGCTCTCGCCGGTCACCATCCGCCTTTATACCGGCAGCGAGACACAGGCGCCCGATCCGCTGGTGCAGGGGATCGAGGGCGTGAACCGCACGCCGGCCATGCGCGGTCTTGCCTATATCGTGCTCGAGGATCTGGAGCTCGCGGCCTTCGCCAACCGGCTTCCCAATCTCAGTTTCGAGGTGGTCGCCGATACCGCCCCGAGCGTCGGCGACATTCTTGCCGATCTTGCCCTGCGCGCCGGTATTCCCGCGGTTGACGCCGCCGCGGCGACGGATGCGGTCACCGGCCTTGTGGTGGCGCGGCAAAGCGACGCCCGCAGCGTGATGGAAGACATTCTCTCGGTCTTTCCCCTTGCTGCCGCCGATGCCGAGGGAACGCTGCGCTTTACGCCGCCGCCCGCCATTGCCGTCCGCAGCGCCGCGGCGGACGATCTGGGCACGCGCGATGATCGCGGCGAGCGGGTCGCGCGGGTGACCATCGAGCGCGATCAGGCAAGCGTGCTGCCGGCCGAGATCAGCCTCGCCTACAGCGATCCGGCGCGCGACTATCAGGGTGGCGTCCAGCGTGCGCGCCGTCAGCTCGGCCATGCCCGGCGCCGCGAGGCGCTCGACACCGCGCTCGTGCTTGACGCCATGACGGCGCAAGGGCAGGCCGACCGCGTCCTGGCCCTCGCCTGGCAGCGCCAGGAACGGCACCGCCTGAATCTGCCCCTGTCCTATGCCGATCTCGAGCCGGGCGACGCGATCGACTATGTGCTCGACGGGTCGATCCGGCGCCTTCTTGTCGAGGAAGTCACGCGCCATCCCTTGCGTCTCGTCATTGCCGGATTTCCATTGGCGGGATTGCCCGCCGCCACCGGCAGCGGGTCGAGCGGCGACTTTCCGGTGCCCGGCATCATCGACCCCGGAACCAGCGTGCTCGACATCCTGGACCTTCCCGGCCTTTCCGACAGCAGCACACGGCCGCGCCTCTTCGCCGCCATGGCCGGGCCATCGCCGGCCTGGCCGGGGGCCGCGGTCTTCGTCTCGCGCGACGGCGGGGCCAACTATGAGCGGCTGGCTGCCAGCAATGCGCCCGCCGTCATGGGGACCGCACGGGACGCGCTCGGCATCGGCCCGGCCGCCTTCTGGGACGAGGCGAACAGCGTCCGCATCGATCTCGTTGGCGGGGACATGAGCCTCGATTCGACGAGCGCAC
>JBHHTO010000157.1:0-6162 GCA_046753425.1 Rhodothalassiaceae bacterium
AGGCCGTGCCGATGGCCTCGACGCCCCCCGGAAGCGAGCGCCGCCGCATCAAGCAGCGGCCGGTCGGTGCGCCCGTCCGCATTGGTACATGTGGCGGCGAGCGGCGCATGCGCGTCCCCGGCATCGAGGCGAAAGAGGCGCACGGCAACGCCCGCAGCGGGACTTCCGTGCATGGTATCGAGAACGTGCGTGGTCAGCCCGGCCATGATCCGATCACCCTTGGTCCGAGAGCACATGAGTGTGCCGGGGGTTGCCCGGCAAAAGCAAGACCCGATTGTTAGCAATCCCTTCCCAAAACGTATACAACTTTGTAATCTGCTCGCAACAATCTTCCCTGCATCAAGTCCGGAGTGACCCCCGTGCCGACGTCCCCGCCCTATCCCCGCGACCTGATCGGCTATGGTCCCAACCCGCCGCATCCGAGATGGCCGGGTGGGGCGCGGATCGCCGTGCAGTTCGTGCTCAATTACGAGGAGGGCGGCGAACGCTCGGTGCTGCATGGCGATCCCGGCGCCGAACGATTCCTGTCCGAGATCGTCGCAGCGCCGGAGGTCGAGGGCGCGCGTCACATGAGCATGGAATCGCTGTTCGACTTCGGTGCCCGGGTCGGCGTGTGGCGGGTGCTGCGGCTTTTCGCGCGCTATGAGATGCCGCTCACCGTCTTCGCCGTCGCCATGGCGCTCGCGCGCAATCCGGCCGTTGCCGAGGCGGCACTCGCGGCAGGGCACGAGATCTGCTCGCACGGCTATCGCTGGATCGACTATCAGCATGTCGATGAGGCCACCGAGCGGGCGCACATCGCGCACGCGATCGAGATCATCGAGCGTCTGACCGGCGAGCGGCCGCGCGGCTGGTACACCGGCCGCACCTCACCGCATACCCGGCGGCTGGTGGTCGAGGCCGGCAGCTTTCTTTACGACGCCGACGACTATAATGACGAGTTGCCTTTCTGGACCCGGGTTGCGGGCAGGGACCATCTCGTCGTGCCCTATACGCTCGATGTCAACGACATGCGCTGTCTCACCCCGCAGGGCTTCAACACGGGCGAGCAGTTCTTCACCTATCTCAGGGACAGCTTCGACGCGCTCTATGCGGAAGGGGCCGAGCGGCCGCGCATGCTCTCGGTCGGCCTGCACGCGCGCATCGTCGGCCGCCCCGGGCGCATCGGCGCACTCGAGCGCTTCCTCGCGCATGTCCGGGCGCACGAGGATGTCTGGGTCTGCCGGCGGATCGATATCGCGCGCCATTGGCGCAGGCATTTTCCGCCGCCACCAGCGGGAGACGACGGATGACGGAACCTCTCGTACCGAGCCGCCTCGACCGTTCGACATTCCTTGATCGCTTCGGCGGCATCTATGAGCATGCAGGCTGGGTCGCCGAGGCGGTGTGGGAGCGGGTGCGTGCGGGCGCGCTCGACGACCCCGAGGCCCTCGCCGCAGCCATGGCGGCGGCCGTCGACGCGGCGCCGCGCGAGCGCAGGCTTGCCCTCATCCGCGCCCATCCCGATCTCGCCGGACGCGCCGCCGAGGCGGGGGCCCTGACCGCCGCATCGAAGGCGGAGCAGACGGGCGCCGGGCTCGACCGCCTGACGCCCGAGCAGCGCGCGGCCTTCCGGACGCTCAATCAGGAGTACAAGGCCCGCTTCGGTTTTCCCTTCATCATCGCGGTAGCCGGCCGTGGCCCGGACGAGATCCTCGCCGCCTTCCGCCAACGCATCGCGCACGAGCCGGAAGTGGAATTTGCCAGCGCGCTGGCCGAGATCCACAAGATCGCGCGCGGGCGGCTTGCAAAGCTGTTCGGGGAGGCAAGGCCATGACGGCTCCTGCCCGCCCGCCGCAGACGATCAATCTTGCGCAGCCGCGTCTCGGCGCCCGGGTGGTCTTCGCGAGTGACGACTTCTTCGCTCCCAAGGAGCGGCTGATCGCCCCGACGGAGCCGATCTTCATTGCCGGCAAATATGACGAAAACGGCAAGTGGATGGATGGCTGGGAGACGCGCCGGCGGCGCGGGCCCGGCCATGATTTCTGCATTCTCCGCCTGCCGCGGCTCTCGGAGATCGCGGGGTTCGAGATCGACACCCGGCACTTTACCGGCAATTACCCGCCCGCCGCGGCGCTCGAGACCTGCGTCAGCGACGCCGATGTCCCCGGCGACGAGGCGGGCTGGGAGGAGGTCGTGCCGGCGAGGGCGCTCCAGGGCGATGACCGGCTGGGGATCGAATTGCCGACACCGGTGCGTGCCACCCATGTGCGCCTTCATATCTATCCCGATGGCGGGATAGCGCGGCTTCGGGTCTGGGGACGCATCCTTTTCGACCCGGCGATGGCCGGCGCCGACGGGCGCCTCGATCTCGCCGCGATGGCGCATGGCGCGCGCGTCGTCGCCGCCAATGACGCGCATTTCGGCGCGCCGGACAATCTCATCGCGCCTGGTCGCGGGGTCGACATGGGCGACGGCTGGGAGACGCGGCGGCGGCGCGAGCCCGGCCATGACTGGGCCATCCTCGCCCTTGCCTGCCCGGGGCGGATTGACGAGGCGATCCTCGATACCGCGCATTTCAAGGGCAACTATCCCGACCGCTTTTCGCTGCAGGCGGCCATGGTCGACGCGATGCCCGACGCGCTCCTCGTGACGCAGTCACAGTTCTGGCCGGAACTTCTGGCGCCGACCGCGCTCGGCCCCGATGCCGAGCACCACATTACCGAGGGCATCGCCGATCTCGGCCCCGTCAGCCATGTGCGGCTCAACATCTTCCCCGACGGCGGCGTCAGCCGGCTCCGGCTCCTCGGCAGGCCTGCTTCCTGATGCACGACGGGCAAACGGGACGTTCAGCGCGCTTCGAGACGGGTCTCGCGGCCCTCCTCAGCGCCAAGGGAGAGAAGAAAATCCGTTCGTCCTGAGCCCCGTCGATGGACGAGGGGCGAACGGATCCGGGAAAGGGGTGACCGGAAAAGGCCTGCCACTTCAGCCGCGGCCATGCGTGGCGGCATCGTCCTGCGCCCGGCCCTCGCGCTCCTTTAGGATGCGCTCGGAAATCGCGAAGAAGGACGGATTGTCGACATCGATCGGGCCATAGGCATAGTCGAGCATCACGATCTCGATCGTCGTGCCGAGATTGCTGGCGATGCGGGCGATGAGCTGCGGCCCGGTGGCGAGGCGCAGCTTGTAAAGCAGGAAGGGCATCAGACCGAAGCTTTTGAGGATCCGCCAGTGCCGCTTGCCGAACTGGCCGCCGCTGCGAAAGACCTCGGCACTGCGAAACGCCTCGCGGCTGCGAAAGGCGTAAAGATTGCAGGCCGAATAGCCGCCATCCTTGAGCCGGTGATAGGCGAGCCCCACCTCGGGATATTCCGCCATCACCGTTTCCTGGCGCGTGAAGGCCACCGCGACCTCGGCCGTCGAGCGCTCGAAGCCGGCAACGAAATCGCGGATGAGCGCGGGCGTATGAAGCGCATTGTCGCCGGTCGTGATGACGAGCGGCGTGGCGTCGGGCACGCTGTCACCGAGCGCGAGGATGCTGTCGGCAAGCGTCGAGCGGCTCGCGATGAAGGAAATCACGCCGGCCTCGAGCCAGGCGGCGAGCTGCGGTGTCGCGCGCAGCAGAGCCTCGCGCTCGATCGAGACGAAGATGCGGCCGAAGCATTCGCTCTCGATGAGCGCGCGAATGACCCGCTCGAGCATCACCTCGCCAGCGATCTCGACGAAGCATTTGTGCGACTTGCCCTGCAATCTGGCGACCGAATCCTCGGCCCCGCGGCGTCCCGCGGCGAGCACCAGCGCATTGAGCTGCCGTTCCGCGCGATCAGCACTCATTGTCCTGCCCTCCCGGCGTCGAAGGCGAGATGCCGCGTCAGCGCGCCGATCGCGGCAAGATCGGGCAGGTTCTCGAGCGCCTGCCGCAGCGCCGCTGCCTCGTCATCGGAAAGAATACCGGCAACGCAGCTCTCGTACTTCTCCCAGTACTGCGCGGTGGAGAATGGCGCCGCCTTGCTGCCGAGCGGCATGGCGCGGGTCTCCGAAACCACGCGGCCATCCTTGAGATGCACCTCGACGGTGGTCGGAAAGACACCCTCGAGCCGGTCCACCGGGTCGCGCTCGACGAGCGGGAAAAGCCGCCGGATCTCGGGCCGCATCACCGCCTCGTCGGTGAAGTCGGCAAGCCCGGCGCCGCCCTGTGCGAGACAGAGGGCGAGCGCGTATTCCATCGAGAACTTGCTCTCGAGCCCCGTCCGCGGGTCCTCGTACATGAGATTGTTGAGATGTACCTTCGGTGCATGCACGACGATGCGCGCGACGTCATCGGCGCCGAAGCCGTATTCGGCACGCAGGTGCAGGAGGGCGTCCATCGCCCGGTGCGCGCTGCCGCAATTGGCGAAGCGCTTGACGCGGAAGCCATGCTCGGTGATGAGCAGCGGCTCGCCCACATGTTCCGTCTCGAAACGCAGGGTCTGGCCATGCTCGATGTCGGTAAGCGAGTCGCGCAGCTCTTCGTAATCGGGGCCGACCATCAGCCGGTTCATGCCGGTCGGGCCGTCAAGCGTGCCGAGCCCGGCGGTGACCCCTGACCGGGCAAGTCCCGCCGCGACGATACCCGCCTTGGCGGCGAGGCCGGCATGGATCGGCTTGGCCATGGTCCCGAACTGCGACATGAAGCCCGCCGCCATGCTGGTGGCGAGCGACAGTGCCATCGCCGCCTGTTCCGCACCGAGACCATGCAGGCGGGCGCAGGCCGCGGTCGCCCCCATCGCCCCCATGGTCGCGGTTGCATGCCAGCCGCGATTGCGGTGCACCGGGTTCACGCCCTGCCCGACACGCCCCATGATCTGGAGCCCGACGATATAGGCGTCGAGGCAGGCGGCCCCGCTCGCCCCGATCTCCTCGCCGAGCGCGAAAATCGCGGGCGCCAGCACGGTCGTCGCATGCGCCTTGGGCGGATCGAAATTGTCGTCGAAATCGAGGACGTGGCCGGCCGTTCCGTTGACCATCGCCGCCCAGGGTGCGCTCAGCCCCTGGCGCCGGCCGACCGCCGTCACCGTCCCCTCGCCCCAGGGCCGCACCGTGTCGTAGACGAGACCCGTGACCGGCTCGACGGCACCCGGAACCATCACCGCCACCACGTCAATGAACTCGCGATGCGCCGAGTCCAGGGCCTCCGCTGGCCAGGCGTGCGGCGTCTCCGCAATCCAGCGGCCATAGGCCAGAAGCGGATTCCCGGCGGTGTCGTTCTGCGGATCGGCCATCGCGTACCTGTCCTCTTGCTTTTGCGGGCGGCGAATGCCCTATAGGAAATGCATCGCGTTCCCCGCAAGGCGCAAAATGACGCGAGCTCGGCCCCTGCCATTTTCTCGCCGCTATTGCGACGTTTCATTCGGCCTTCGGAAACCGTAGCGACCGGGGAGGGATTCCCGCGGGCGTTTTTCCTGTCGCAAAGATTGCCGAATCCGGGGCCTGTACGGGGGTGACGACAATTCCGAAGACCGAGGCCATATTCGCCCTGCCCGATCATCAGGTGGTGAGCGACCTTCTGCCCGACATCGGCCGTCGCCGGCTCGGCGTGGCGGAGGCGCGCCGGCGCATCGCGGCCAATCCGGGGCTGGTGCCGCTGGCCATCGACCCCGCGGGCGCCGGCACGATCCTGTGGGGCGATCTCGGCCGGCACCCGTTTCGTGAATGGCAGTTCCTCTATACGGTGAAACATCTCGCCGAACGCGGCGAGATCGGCGAGCGTCTTGCCACCGGCATGGAGATCCTCGACGACGAGGCGCTGTTTGCCGACAGCGTGCCGCCGAGCGGTTTCATCTTGCATATCTCGCGCTGCGGCTCGACCCTGCTCGCCAAGGCGCTGGCGCGGCCTGCCGGCAACATGATGATCAGCCAGGGCGGACCCTTGCAGCGCGGTTTCTGGGCGCACATCACCGATGACTGGCGCCGCCCCGCCACCGCCGAGGCGGCGACGCTGCGCCGGCTGCGGACCCTCATTCTCGCCATGACCCGGCGCCGTCGCGGTGACGAGCGGCGCGCCTTCGTCAAGTTCATCTCCTGGAACAGCCTCTATATCGATCTCATCGCGGCCGCCTTTCCCGATGTGCCGTCGCTTTTTCTCTATCGCGACCCGGTGGAGGTGATCGCCGGTCGCGGACCCGGCGTGATCACCCTCCTTCC
>JBHHTO010000158.1:0-6143 GCA_046753425.1 Rhodothalassiaceae bacterium
GCAGCCGGCACGAACAGGGCAGCGTTCTCGACACCCTGGCGCGCGGCGCGCTGGCGCTGGGGACGGGGGCGCGCAGCGACTTTCTTGCGCTCGACGCGCGGCTCCCGCTCGGTTCCCGCTGGCTTCTCTTCGGCCGCGCGCTCACCGCCCGGACCCACATCGACGGCGCCGGGACAGGGCTGGTGAGCGATGTCGATCATTTCCGCAGCCGCAGTTTCGCCGCCGGTCTCGTGGGCCGGAACCTGTGGCGCGATCGCGACCGGCTCGGCATCGCCTTCATCGCGCCGCTGCGGGTTGCCGGCGCCTCGGCCACCCTGCGCGTGCCGGTGGATCGCGACTATGCCGCGGATCGTTTCCTGTTCGAGGATCGCCGTCTCGACCTGACCCCGACGGGGCGCGAGCGCGACATCGAGATCTCGTACGGCTTCGCGCTTTCTGATAGGGTCGATGTCGATGCCAGTTTCATCCAGCAGTTCGCGCCAGGCCATGTCAGGGGCGCCGCCGCGGCGCAGTCCTTCCTCCTGCGCCTGCGCACGCGCTTCTAGAACCCTTCTCGCCGCCGCCCAGGTGCTTCTTTTCAGCTCCTGCGCCGCGGCACCGTCAGCCGACATTCCGGCCGGCGCGGTGCCGATCGGCGACAGCGTCTTTGCGGTGCCCCTCGCCGCGCCCGATCCCGACGGATGCCAGGCCTATCGTCTGTGGTCGTCCGATCCCGGGCGGATGGTGGTGATGGCGCTCCACTATCGCCGCGCCGATGGCAGCTTCACCATGTTGCGGAGCGAGGCCGACTGCCCGCCACCCGGCGACAGAAAATAAGCGGCGGCCGAAGCCGGGGGGAGCTTCGGCCGCCTGCGAGTTGCGACAGGACCGCACCGCGCGGTCTCGAGGAGGGGGAGGGGGGGTCAACCGCCCGGTCGTGTTCCTGTCGCCCCGACCGGCCGCGCACCAGAGGCGTGCCCGCGGCCGGCCTCGATCCATATTCCTATTTGCTGCTCACGATCTTCCATGATCCGTCCGGCTGCCGGCAGGCGGTGCCGTAGCCTTCGGCCTCTTCGCCGCCGACGATGATGGTCTGCGTAAACTCGCGGCAATACTGCCCCTCGGCGGTCTGATAGGCCGGCTCGGGCGTGATGCTGCCGCGGTGGCCGGTGTCCGGATTGTACCATTCGGTCTCGGTTCCCGACGGTGCGGTCTCGAGCGCCCGCTGCTGCGCATGCTCGAGCGCGATCCGGTCCGCCCTGTCGAGCTTGCGACCGATCGCGTTGCCGATCGCCGCGCCGAGGAAGGTGCCGAGCGCGGCACCCACGGCCTTGCTCTCGCCCTTGCCGCCGATCGCGGCACCGAGAAGGCCGCCGCCCGCGGCGCCGAGAATCGTCCCTGCCGCCTCATTTTCGCCAACCCGGTCATTGGCACATCCCGCCGCAGCGAGGAGAATGAGACCGGCGGCCCCGGCCCGCAGCCCTTTCCGCATGATAACCATCGACGTCCTCCGTTCCCGTGCGGCCGCCATCGCCGGTGGCCATTTTCGATGTTCGATGAATTTCTAGCGCCGCAACTGTGAACGCGACATGAACCGCGTCTATTCCGCCAGCGGCAGGATGAGTATGGCCGCAAGCCCGCCGCCCTCGGCCTTTTCAAGGCGGACCTCGCCGCCATTGAACTCCGCCACGTCGCGCACGATGGCAAGGCCGAGGCCGCTGCCGGGTTTGGTCTCGTCGAGACGGCGCCCGCGCTCGAACAGGGCCTCGACTTCGGCGTCGCTTACCCCCGGCCCGTCATCGACGATCCGCACCTCCGCCCAGTTGCGACCGGCCTCGCGAATCCGCCGCACGCCGATCCGGACCTCGTTGCGTGCCCATTTGCAGGCATTGTCGAGGAGATTCCCGATCATCTCGGCGAGGTCCTGTTCCTCGACGCGGACCGCGATGTCGGGCGGAATGTGTGCGGTGATCGCAAGTCCGCGCCCGGCATAGATCTTGTCCATCGCACGCACCAGTTCCGCGACCGGGCGCTGCAGGACCACGGCGGCACCGACACGGCCGCCGCCGCCACTTGCCCGTGCGCGCTTGAGGTGATGGTCGACATGGCGGCGGATCAGGTCCGTCTGGATGCGCACCGTCTCGGCCAGTGCGCTCTTCTCCCGCGCCGCCTCGTTGCGCAGCACGGTCAGCGGCGTCTTGAGCGCATGCGCGAGATTCCCGACATGGGTGCGGGCCCGTTCCACCACCTGTTCATTGGCCTCGATCAGCGCATTGATCTCGTCGACCAGCGGTGCGATCTCGGTCGGGAAGGTGCCTTCGAGCCGGCGGGCGCGCCCGGAGCGGATCGCCGCCACGCCACGCCGCACCGCCTTGAGCGGCATAAGGCCGATCCAGATCTGCAGGATGATCGCGAGCAGGAGGCCGGCGCCGAGAACGCCGAGCGCGAACGCGATCAGCCGGTCGAAGGCGCGGATATCGGTGCGGATCTGCGCTGTATCGCCAGCGACCATATAGCGGAAGGTCCGGTCGCTGTCGGGCAGGACGACATCGCGGGCCATCACCCGCAGCCGCTGCCCCTCGGGGCCGTCGGTCTCGGTCACGGTTCCGCCCAGTCCCCGCCCGGGCAGGTCCGGCGCCAGCGCCTGGTCCCACAGCGAGCGCGAGCGAAAGGGCGGCTCGTCTTCGGCGTCGACCTGCCAGTACCAGCCTGAATAGGGTTCGGAAAAGCGCTGGTCGGCGACCGGCCGCGTGAAGCGCAGGATGCCGTCCTCGATGACGCTCGCCCCCACCATGTGGTCGAGAATGCGGCCAAGCCGCGCGTCGAAGTCGCTGATCACATAGTCGCGAAAGGCGATCGAGAGGACATAGCCCCCGACGCCGAGGGCGGCCGCCAGCCAGATGAGCGCCAGAAGGAGCAGGCGCAGGGTCAGCGATCGCCGCAGGTGCCGCACGCCGCTGCCCGCCCCTATCCGGACGCCGAGGCGTCTTCGGGAGCCTCGAGGCGGTAGCCGAGGCCGCGCACGGTATGGATGATCTCGATCCCGAGCTTCTTGCGGATGCGGTTGACGAAGACCTCGATGGTGTTCGAGTCGCGATCAAAGTCCTGGTCGTAGATGTGCTCGGTCAGTTCGGTGCGCGAGACCACCTCCCCCTGGTGATGCATGAGATAGGAAAAGAGCTTGAACTCGAGCGCCGTCAGCCGCACCGGCTCGCCGGCGACCCAGACACGGGCATTGCGGGTGTCGAGGCGCACCGGACCACAGGTGATCTCGGCGCTCACATGGCCCGCGGCACGACGAATCAGCGCCCGCAGGCGTGCCAGCAACTCCTCCATCTCGAAGGGCTTGGTGACATAGTCGTCGGCACCGGCATCGAGGCCGGCCACCTTTTCGCTCCAGCTGTCGCGCGCGGTGAGGATGAGAACCGGCGTCTTGAGCTCCGCCTGGCGCCAGGCGCGCAGCACCGAGAGGCCATCGACGACGGGAAGGCCGAGATCGAGGATGATGGCGTCATAGGGCTCGGTCTCTCCGAGGAAGCGGGCCTCCTCGCCGTCCGGTGCGCGGTCCACGGCATAGCCCGATTGCTCCAGCACCTCGGCGACCTGCTGGGCAAGATCGGGATCGTCTTCGGCAAGCAGCACACGCATCAGCGTTTCCCCTTGACCGACAGGATGCGGCCGGTGCGGGCATCGATCACCACCGCCGCCACCTTGCCGCCCTTCTGCATGATCGAGAGCCGGTAGACATAGCGGTCACGCCCCCGGCGCACGAGATCCTGGCCGACGATGCGTCCCGGCACCGCGCGGCGGGCCGCCCGTGCGATCTCGGCATAGCTCATGATCCGGCCTTCGAGCACTTCGCGGCGGGCGCGATCCTGATCCGGCCGCTGCAGCTCGATGACCGGTGCCGCGCTCGCCACCGCGGGCAACAGGGCCGCAGCGAGCGCGAGGAGGAGTGCGACGGTCATATCCTTCATGGCATCCGCCTCTATCCCCGGGACCGTGAACCGAGGATGAACCGCCATTCCCCTGGTGCAATCCCCATGAATCTCTCCCCAAGGCCGGATTGTCGGGCTATGCTGCGCGGTGACCGGCAGCGATGCAAGAGAGGAACCGGAAACCGTGCGCACGCTCCTTGTCCCCATGACCGGCCCGGAAGGTCAGGAAAAGGTTCTCGAGATCGCCTTTGCCCTCGCCCGCCGTTGCCCGGCGCATCTCACGGGCCTTTTCATCCGCCCCGATCCGCGTGCGGCCATTCCCTTCATGGGCGAAGGGCTGACCGCCGACGCCATCCAGGACCTCGTCGATGCCGCCGAACGCGAGGGCCGGGCCCGGGCGGCGAAATGCCAGGCCATCTTCGAGTCGGCCCGTGAGGCGGCGGGCGTCACGTCCGGTGACGGGCTCGACGGCAGCGGGGCGGCCAGCGCCTCCTGGGAGGAGGCCGTGGGCTTTGTTGCCGATCGCGCCGGGCGGGCGGCGCGGCTCGCCGATCTCACGATTCTCGCGCAGCCCCGCGAGGGCACGGCCGATGAAGGCGGCGAGCTCCTGAACGAGGTCCTGTTCCGCTCCGGCCGCCCGCTTCTCATGGTGCCGGCGGGCGCCACCGCGGACAGCGGCGCACATGTGATCGTTTCCTGGAACGGGCGCGCCGAATGTGCCCGCACCGTGGCCGCCGCCCTGCCCCTCCTGAAAATGGCGCGGCGGGTGACGCTGCTGCATGTCGGCGAGGAACATCCCGACCGGCCGGGACTCGAGGCGCTCCGCATCTATCTGGCGCGCCATGGCATTCCGAGCGAGGCGGTGCGCCGCGATGCGGCGGGCGCGTCGGTGGCCGAAGCCATCCTCGCCACCGCGCAGGACTGTGGTGGCGACATGCTGGTGATGGGCGCCTATTCGCACAGTCGCTGGCGTGAGATGATCCTCGGCGGCGTCACACGGCATGCCATCCAGCACGCCACGGTTCCGGTGCTGATGAGCCACTGAGCCGGGACCGGCAGGGGGGCAAGACGGTGACAGAGGCGATGACGCGGCGGGGATTGCAGGAGCCAGGCATACGCCTTGCGCGCCTCGTCTGCGTCCTGCTCGCACTCACCCTGCTCGCCAGTTGCGGACGGCCCCGTCCGGCACCGCCGCCGAGCCCCTTCGCCCCCATGCCCGAGGCCCACAGCAACAATGCCGTCGCCGCTGCCGAGCGCGACGGTCGGGCCTATCTCTACAGTTTCATGGGACTCAAGGCGGGTCGCACCGCCGCCGACATCTCGACCGCCGCCTTCGAGTACGACATCGCAGCCGATCGCTGGCGGCGGATCGATCCGGTGCCGGTTCCCAAGGGACGGCTTGCCAGCACGGCCGCGGTCATCGGCAACCGCATCTATCTTTTCGGCGGCTACACGGTGGCGCCGGACGGGCACGAGGTCTCGACCCCGCATGTCTTTCGCTATGATCCCGAAAGCGGGCGCTATCGCCGCCTCGCCGACATCCCCAAGCCGGTCGACGACAGCGTCGCCCTCGCCTATGCCGAGCGCTATGTCTATCTGGTGAGTGGCTGGCACCAGGACGGCAATGTCGCCGATGTCCAGGTCTTCGACAGCCGCGATGGCGTCTGGTTCAACGCCACCGCCTTCCCCGGGACCCCGGTTTTCGGCCATGCGGCGGGCATTCTCGGCAACCGCATGCTGGTCATCGACGGTGTCGCCGTGCTCGGTCGCACGGACGGCAAGCGCCGCTTCGCTATCGTCCGCCAGGCCTGGCTTGGCACCATCAATCCCGACGACCCCTCGGACATCGCCTGGCGGCGCGTCACGGATCACGCCGGCCCCGGGCTCTATCGCGCCGCCGGTGGCGGCGCCCCCGATTTCGGTCTCGTCGTCTTCGCCGGAGGCGCGACGCGGGCCTACAATTATTCCGGCATCGGCTATGACGGGGGGCCGGCGGACCCCTCGCGGCATGTCTTCGGCTACGACCCGGAAAACGATGTCTGGCTCGGTTTTGCCGACAAGGCGATCCCCTCGATGGACCACCGCGGCCTCGTCGCCGCCGGCGGTGCGCTGTGGACCATCGGCGGCATGGGACGCGGGCAGCAGGTCATCCCCTGGCTCGACCGCATCGTGCCCGCAGACTGATCAGCGCAGCACGTCGACGTGCTGCGCTCCACGGACAACGGC
>JBHHTO010000159.1:0-6093 GCA_046753425.1 Rhodothalassiaceae bacterium
AACGGATGATCAAGGGATTGTCATGACAAGACGATTTTTCGGCACCGACGGCATTCGCGGACGGGTCAATACGCCGCCGATGACGGTCGAGACCGCGATGCGCGTCGGCATGGCGGCAGGGCGCGTCTTTCGTCGCGGCGCGCACCGGCACCGGGTGGTCATTGGAAAGGATACGCGGCTCTCGGGCTATATGCTCGAGCCGGCGCTGACCGCCGGCTTCATCGCCACAGGCATGGACGTGATCCTGGTCGGCCCGTTGCCGACCCCTGCCGTGGCCATGCTGACGCGTTCGCTGCGCGCCGATCTCGGCGTCATGATCTCGGCCTCGCACAATCCGCATCATGACAATGGCATCAAGCTCTTTGGCCCCGACGGCTACAAGCTCTCCGACGCGGTCGAGGCCGAAATCGAGGCGCGCATGGAAAACGGTCTCGACGATGGTCTCGCCGGAGCGAAGGATCTCGGCCGCGCCAGCCGGCTCGACGATGTCGCCGGCCGCTATATCGAGTTCGCCAAGGCCACCGTGCCGCCCGGTCTCAGCCTCGAGGGCATCAAGATAGCGCTCGATTGCGCCAATGGTGCCGCCTACAGGGTGGCGCCGACCGTGCTCTGGGAGCTCGGTGCCGAGATCGAGACCGTGGGCGTCTCCCCCGACGGCCTCAACATCAATGCCGGCTGCGGATCGACCGCGCTCGACCTGCTCGTGCGCACGGTCCGGGATTCGGGCGCCGATATCGGGATCGCCCTCGACGGTGATGCCGACCGGGTCCTGTTCGTCGACGAAGCGGGTGCGGTGGTGGACGGCGACCAGATCATGGCCCTGATCGCCGAGACGTGGCAGCTAAGTGGCCGGCTCAAGGGCGACGGCATCGTCGCCACGGTGATGTCCAATCTCGGCCTCGAGCGCCATCTGCAGGCGCAGGGACTGCGGCTTCACCGGACGCGCGTCGGCGATCGCTATGTGGTGGAGGAGATGCGGCAGCGGGGCTGCAATCTCGGCGGCGAGCAGTCGGGCCACATCGTGCTATCCGATTTCGCCACCACCGGCGACGGACTCGTCGCCGCCCTGCAGGTGCTCGCGGCGCTGGCGGAGAAGGCGGTCCCGGCCAGCACCCTCTTGCGGCGCTTCACGCCGCTGCCGCAGCGCCTTCGCAATGTTCGCTTCGAGACACGGGGCGACCCCCTGTCGGATTCGCGGATCAGGGCCGCGGTGTCCGCCGCCGAGGAACGGCTGGGCACGCGCGGGCGCATTCTCGTCCGGCCGTCGGGGACCGAGCCGGTCCTCAGGGTGATGGCGGAAGGTGAGGACGAGGCGCTCGTCGAAGCCGTCGTCGACGAGATCTGCCAGACCGTGGCAAGCGCGGCATGAAGCGACGCGGACGCGTTCTCGTCGTCGCCGGCTCCGATTCCGGAGGCGGTGCCGGAATCGAGGCCGACATCAAGACGGTGACGGCGCTCGGTGGCTATGCCGCCACCGCCATCACCGCCGTCACCGTGCAGGACACCACCGGCATCTATGGCATCCACCCGGTGCCCCCGGAAATTACGGCCGCCCAGATGCGGGCCGTTCTCGCCGATATCGGTGCTGACGCGATCAAGATCGGCATGCTCGGCAGCCGGCGCATGGTCGAGGTCGTCTGCGACGTGCTGGAAGGCGACGCGCTCGGCATTCCCGTCATCGTCGATCCGGTCCTGACCGCGACCAGCGGCACCGAACTGCTCGCGCCGGAGGCAGTCACCGTCCTGCGCGATCGCCTCATGCCCTGGGCAAGCCTGATCACGCCCAATGTGCCCGAGCTCGAGGCGCTGACCGGCCTTCTCATCGAGGACAGCGACGGCCTGCTGGCGGCGGCGAAGCGTCTGCGTGCGATGAAGGCGACGGCGGTGCTGGCCAAGGGTGGCCATCTTCCCGGCCGCGACATCACCGACATCCTGCTCGTCGAGAGCGGTGAAGACGGTGTCTTTACCACACCGCGCCGGCCAACCCGCCACACCCACGGCACCGGCTGCACCCTTGCCAGCGCCATCGCCACCGGGATGGCACAGGGCATGTCGCTGATCGCCGCCGTTACGCGCGCGCGCCGCTATCTCGACCAGGCGATTTCAGGCGCCCCCGGTTTCGGCCGCGGCCACGGGCCGCTCGACCACGGCCATCCGCTGCACCACTGATACCTGTCTCAGGGTCGCGACCGGCGCCGGTGCCGGCGTGCCAGATGGTTCAGGGTCTCGACCAGGATCGAGAAAAGGATGGCGAAATAGAGATAGCCGCGCGGGATGTGGAAATGGAGCGCGTCGGCGACCAGCGCCACGCCGACGAGAAGAAGGAAGCTCAGCGCCAGCATCTTGGTCGTCGGATGCCGGCGGATGAAGGCGGCGGTCGGCTCGGCGGCCCACAGCATCACGCCCATCGCGGAAACGACGGCCGCCACCATCACCGGCAATTCCGTCGTCATGCCGACGGCGGTGATAACCGAGTCGAGAGAAAAGACGAGATCGAGCACCATGATCTGGAAGACGGCGAACATCATTCCGGCCTCACGGACGGGCGCCCTATCGCTTTCGCCCTCGACCTCCTCGTGAATCTCGCGCGTGCCCTTGTAGAGGAGGAAAAGCCCGCCCAGGCCGAGAATGAGGTCGCGCCAGGAAAAGCTGAATTCGCCTAGCGTGAACAGCGGCTGCCTGAGCCCGATGATCCAGGAGAGAAGCGCAAGCAGAGCCAGGCGCATGAGCAGTGCACCGGCAAGGCCGAGGCGTCGCGCCCGGCGCGCCGCTGCCTTCGGCAAGCGGTCGGTGATCACCGAAATGAAGACGAGATTGTCGATACCGAGCACGATCTCGAGCAGTGCCAGCGTAAAAAAGCTAAGCCAGATCTCCGGCATCATCAGATAGTCGAGCATGCTGCCTCCTTGTCCCATCAGGAGCCGCGCCGCCGGATTCGGGACGCAGGGATGGCGTCGCCTCACCGGTCATATCGCCGGCAGCGATCCCATGTCGATCACAATTCCGGCGTGGACGGGGCGACGCCTACAGCGAGCCGGGAGCAGCAACCCCGGCCTCGGTGAGAAGCCGGCGCAACCTCGCGATGGCGGCATCCCGCTCCTCGCGGTTCTCGGCTTGCGAAAGCGGCTCGAGAAAGGCCGGATTTGCCATGTGCCGTACCGCCTCCGCTTCGGCGGCCGCGCGCGCCTTGCCCTCGGTGAAACACCCCTCGGCCATCATCGCGAGCAGCGATTCCGCCCTGCGCGATGGTGGCATGTCGGCACCGGCGAGGCGCTCGAACACGCCGTTCGCGCGAATGATCTTGAGGCACATGTCATCCAGCGCGCCACCGATCCGCGACTTGTAGCCGGATGCGAGATCCGATGCGAGGACGCGGCGCTGCAGGCGCGCAAGAAGCTGCAGGCGGCCGCGCACATTGGCTGCCGCCGGCCGTGTCCAGAAGGCCTCATGGTTGCTCATGGTGACGAGCGGGATCATGTATCTGGCGAGGACCCGGCGATTGGCGTCGCCGATCGTCTGCTGCTCGAGGTCAAGAAGCCGCGTCAGCTTTTCCGCCGGCGTCGGCGCAAGCGCCAGAAAATCGCCGAGTGACTGCGGATTGAGCAGGCGGGCACAGCGGTCCTCGATCATCTCCCGCAGCGAGCTCTCGCCGAGCACGCTGATCACCGGCTCGCCAAGAGCGGTCATGAGCCGGCCGAGAGCGGCGAATTCGCCGACAAGTCCCTCCCCCGTGAAACGCCGCTTGGTGTTGAGCTCGTAGACGATGTGCTCGATCAGCACGTCGCGGCATTTCGGCAGCAATCGCGCTGTCATGAACCGGGCCAGCATCTGCGCCTCATCGGGGACGTCGCGGCCGTCGAGATCGCCGCGCGCGAGGGCGGCGATCAGCTCGAGGCGATCGATGAGTGCCTGTGCCGGCAAGAGGGTCTGGATCAGGCGCCGGTGCTGGAGCTGCTCCGAGAGAAAGAGGTCGAGAATTTCCAGCGCCCACAGCGGATGATCGAATCGCATGAGGCTGAGAAGCCGGCCCAGCTTGGCACGCGTGCCCTCCTGCGTGCAGAGGTCGTCGGCGAGCGCCATGGAAAGCAGGAATTCCTTGTCACCAAGGTTCTTCATGCGCGCAACGAGATCGACGAAGCGGCCCTCGCCGATCCGCGGTCGCCCGCTCTCTTCGGCCCGCCGCAGCGCCGCGAGGGCACTCGAGATGACAGACTGGATCTGCCGGATCCGTTCCGCGACCGGCTCGCCGGTCTCCCGCACCTGGGCGACAGCCGCCTGCTGCACCGCCTGCAGGAGCCTCGTTCCCGCCGCTTCGACGCGCCGATAATTGTCGAGGCTATAGAGAATCTCGACGGTCGTCAGTTCGAGACCGTCAAGGAGCGGTGCCAGGAGCCGCGTGATCGTGCGCCGTGCCTCCGGCGTATAGAGGTCGGGGGCGGTCCTGCAGAAGACCGCCGGCATGCTCGAATCGTGTTTCGACGGCTTGCGCTTGCGGCCGAGCAAGAGAATCTCGAGCGAATCATAGGCCCCCTCGCCGGGATCGAACCGTTCGCGCAGGACGCGAACCGCCTGATAGGCGCCGCTGCGGTAGGATCGTTCGGCAAGTTCCGCCGCCTCGTCCCTGGTTTCCAGCACCTCGAGCAGGATCCAGTGGTTTTTCCTAAAACCGTGGACTTCATAATGCGTGTCACGCTGGCGCCGGGAGCGTTGCATGTGAACGCCTCCTCTAGCGCTTGCCGCTGCGCCAGCGTTCGATGACCGCAGGCACGAAGCCCGCGTCCTGCCGCGCCCATTCCCAGTTCTCGGAAAAAGCCGGATCAGCGCTCGAGGGCCGCTGCGTGTCCTCAAGATGGTCGAGGAAGACACGCATCGGTGCCGCGACGCCCTCGCCCGAGAGAATGCATTCGCGAGTCTTGAGCGCCGAGATGCTGCTCAGGAAGGCGCGGCTGCCTTCCGGCAACGCGCTCGCGACAAAGGCCGTGTCGCGCTCGTTGTTCATGCGCATGGACAGGATCGTGCCGCATTGGGAAAGTACCGATTCCGAGACGTCGGAGGGACGCTGCGAAACGAGACCCAGAGACACCCCGTATTTGCGGCCTTCCTTGGCAATCCGCTCGAGCACCCGGCGCGCCGAATCAAAGCGCGGATTCGGCTGCCGCGGCACATAGCGATGTGCTTCCTCGCAGACAAGCAGCAGCGGCCGTGCCGCATCGCCCTTTCGCGACCAGAGCGCAAAATCGAAAACCATGCGGCACAGCAGCGAGACCACGACATCGACGATGTCGGAGGGAACACCGGAAAGATCGAGCGTCGAGACCGGCTTGCCATTGCCCGGCATGCGCAGGATGCGGGAGATGATGTCGGCGAAATTGTCGCTGATCAGCATGCCCGAGAACATGAAGCCGTAGCGGTCGTCGGAGCGCAGTTCCTCGATCTTGTGCTTGAGGCGCAGAAAGGGCAGGTGCTTTTCCGGCTTGTCGAGGCGACCCATTTGCGCATCAAGCTCCGCCAATATGTTGGTCAGCTTGTAGGGAACGGGCGTGTCGACCGTGATGCGTGCGGCGGAGAAGCGGGTGTTCTTCTTGCGTGCGGCGAGAAGCGACCGCTTGAGGATGTCGATCTCCACCTCGTGGCCGGCCTCGTGCGTGCCGATGAAGACCTCGACATGCTCCTCGAGATTCATCATCCAGTAGGGCAGCGACAGCGTCGTCGGATCGAAATGCTCGCCGATGTCGCGAAAGGCCGTCGCATATTCATTGTGCGGATCGAGAATCAGGATGTGCCCGCCGGGGAGTTTCTCGACCAGGCGGTGGATGATCAGCGCCACCGCGCTCGACTTGCCGGTGCCAGTGCTGCCGAGGACCGCAAAGTGCCTGGCGAGCAGGCTGTCGATATGGACATTCGCCGCGACCGCGGTCGGATAGATTCGGCCGAGCCTCAGACTTGGCCCGTCGCGGTGAACGAACAGCGTCGCGAGCTCCGTCTCGTCGACCGCACACACGCGGTTACCCGGAACCGGATAGAGCGAGATGCCGCGGTCGAGATGCGCCGCCTCGCCATCGACGCCGGTGGCCGAGCTTTCGCCGAAGAGAT
>JBHHTO010000160.1:0-6065 GCA_046753425.1 Rhodothalassiaceae bacterium
TCGTTGATGCACGCGTCATCGACAAGCTCTATGAAGCCTCGATCGAGGGCGTCGAGATCGATCTCGTGGTGCGCGGCATCTGTTGCCTCCGGCCCGGCGTTCCGGGGCTGTCGGAGACCATTCGCGTAAAAAGCATCATCGGGCGCTTCCTCGAACATTCCCGAATCGCCTGTTTCGGCAACGGCCACGGCCTGCCGTCGCCGCAGGCGCGGGGCTTCATCTCATCGGCCGACTGGATGCCGCGCAATTTCGATCGCCGGGTGGAGACCCTCGTGCCGATCGAGAATGCGACCGTTCACGAACAGGTCATGGGCCAGGTGATGGCGGCCAATCTCAAGGACAATGTCCAGAGCTGGGTGCTTGCGGAAGATGGCGAGTACCGGCGGATCCGGCCGCAGGGCGACGAGGCGGCCTTTTCCGCGCACGAATATTTCATGAACAATCCGAGCCTCTCGGGACGCGGCAGCGCGCTCGAAGAGGCGCGGCCGGCCAAGCTCGTGCTGGCCCGTGGCGGAACGGCCGGAGAGGCAGGCGGGGCGCCGCACTAGCGGCAACGCCGGGGCGGTGTCTTGACCGGGTCCGGGCCAGCCGATAGAGCCGGTTGCGGGAACCCCCCAAAGGGGACGGAAGGGATCGTGAGCCACTCCGACAGGCAATCGGGCGAAGCTGGGACCACGACGCCCTTTGCGGTCATCGACGTCGGGTCGAATTCCATCCGCCTCGTCGTCTTCGATGGCCTTCGCCGCCATCCTCATATCCTGTTCAACGAGAAGGTGCTCTGCGGTCTCGGCGCCGATGTGGCGATGACCGGCCGCCTTGCCGAGAGCGCCATGGCGCGCGGCCTCGAAACGCTGAGGCGTTTCGCGCTGCTTCTCGAAGCCATGCAGGCGCGGGCGGTCGATGCGGTGGCGACGGCCGCCGTGCGCGAGGCGGAAAACGGACGTGACTTGCTCCAGCGGGTGCGGGCGGAAACCGGCCTTGCGGTGCGCATTCTCGACGGTGCCGAGGAGGCGCGACTCTCCGCGCTTGGGGTGCTCTCGGGTGTTCCGCGGGCCGACGGGATCATCGGCGATCTCGGCGGTGGCAGTCTCGAGCTGGTGCAGATTCGCGACGGCGAGATCGGGGAGCGGGTGACGCTGCCTTTCGGCACGCTGACGCTTTCGGGGCGGTTCGGCGCCGACCGTAAGGCCATACGCGCCGCGCTCGAGGCGGCGTTCGATACCGTGCCATGGCTCACGGAGGGCCGGGGGCGGGCCTTCTATATGGTCGGCGGCACATGGCGCGCGCTGTCGCGCATCCATATGGTTCAGGAGCGCGCAGCGCTGCCGATCCTGCACGGATTCTGCCTTCGCGGGCCACGGGCGCGGACACTGGCGCGACTCGTCGCGCGCCAGCATCCGGAAAGCCTGTCCGGCATTGGTGGTGTCTCACCCCAGCGTCTGGAGTCGGTTCCGGTGGCAGCGCTCGTCCTCAATCGCCTGTTGCAGCGCATTCGGCCCGGCAAGGTGGTGACCTCGGCGCTGGGCCTGCGCGAGGGCCTGCTCTTCGATCGCCTTGGCGAGGAGCTGCGGTCCACCGACCCGCTGCTCGCCGCCGCCTGCGACCTGGCCCGCGAACATGGCCGGTTCGGCGACCCGGGGGAGCGCCTGATGCGCTGGATCGCGCCGCTGTTCGACGAGGGCGAGGATCCGGAGATGCGTCGGCTGCGACGGGCGGCGTGCCATCTCGCCGACATCGCTTGGCGTGGGCACCCCGATTTCCGCGCCGAGCGGGCGGTGATGGAGATCCTCTACGGTCACCTCTACGGCCTCGATCACCGTGGTCGCGGGGTGATCGGTCTCATCCTGCATCGTGCCTATGGCGGCGCTGACGATGCGCCGCTGGCACGCCAATGCCGGCAGCTCGTCGATTGCGACGATATCGAGCCGGCACGTCGCGCCGGTGCGGCAATCCGTCTTGCACAGAGGCTGAGCGGCGGCACCGCGGTGCTTCTCGATCGCTGCCGGCTGGTGCGCAGGGAGGGACGCCTCGTGCTCGAAACAGACCCGGGTCACGACGGCCTTCTCGGGGCGGCCGTCATGCGACGACTGGGCGCGCTCGGCGCGCTTCTCGGCGTGCCGGTCGGCATCGGCACGCCGGCCGCCGGGGGGTGAGCGGCGTCCGCCTTCAGTCCTCGATCTCGACGATCTCGACCTCGCCCTTGCCATCGGCAGTGAGTGCGATCTGCCCCGCCTTGAGCGCAAGTGCATCGCGGCCGAAGAGTTCGTAGCGCCAGCCCGTGAGGGCCTTGACATCCGCCTTGCTGTCCACGGCGAGGCGGTCGATATCGGCGCTGCTGGCAACGAGACGGGCGGCCACGCCTGCTTCGCGGCAGCGTATGCGCAAGAGCACCTTGAGAAGTTCGGCCACCGGCGGCGGCGTCGTGCGCGGCCGACCGCGCTTGGTCCTGTCGGGCACGGCCTCTATGGGTGCGGCCCGCGCCCGCTCGATGGCCTGCCACAGACCCTTGCCGAGCCGGCTGGCCTCGAAACCCTTCGACAGGCCGCGCACCTGTGACAGCGCCGACGGCGTTTCCGGCGGATGCGCGGCAATCTCGAGCAGCACCTCGTCGCGGACGATGCGGTTGCGCGGAAGGTCGCGCTCCTGTGCCTCCTTCTCGCGCCACTCCGCAAGCACCTTGAGGCGGGCAAGCAGGGTCGGCGACGAGCTACGCGTCTTGATGCGCTTCCACGCCTCGCCAGGATCAAGGCGGTAGGTCGCGGGATCGGTGAGAATCGCCATTTCCTCGGCAACCCAGCCCTCGCGCCCGGAGTGCGCCAGCCGCTCCGCCAGATGCTCGTAGATGACCCTGAGATGGGTAACATCGCCAAGGGCGTATTCGATCTGGCGCTCGCTCAGGGGGCGCCGGCTCCAGTCGGTGAAGCGGGCGCTCTTGTCGAGCCGTGCGCCGACGATCTGCTTGACCAGCGTCTCGTAGCTCGCCGCCTCGCCATAGCCGCAGACCATCGCCGCCACCTGGGTATCGAAGATCGGGGTCGGCAGGCGTCCGGTGGCGTGATAGACGATCTCCATGTCCTGCCGGCAGGCATGAAACACCTTGAGAACCCTGGGGTCGAACAGGAGATCGTAAAGCGGCGTCAGGTCGATGCCGGGTGCCAGCGGGTCGACGGCGCGCGCGCCCGCGGCGGCGGCAAGCTGCACAAGACAGAGCTTCGGCCAATAGGTGGTGTCTCGAATAAACTCTGTATCTATGGTGACATATTTGGCCGATCTGAGACCTGAGATGAATGTTTCGAGGGCCGTCGTGTCGGTGATGAGAGGCATGGCTTTCCACGGCTGTCTGCAATCCCGCGAGCTATACACATCCTGGCCGCCCTGTCACCTGTCTGACGCGATGAAGCGGTGCTCGGCTTGACAATTCGTGTCAGGCATGCCCTTTGAGCGCGCCCGGTTCCGGTGACGATTCCAGCTGTTGCGAGCGCGCCCATGAACGACAAGACCAAAGCCCCCTTCCATCCCTACCGCACGCATCACTGCGGCGCCCTCCGGCTTGCCGATGTCGGGACGCCGGTACGGCTGTCGGGCTGGGTGCACCGCAAGCGCGATCACGGCCACCTGCTGTTCATCGACATGCGCGATCATTACGGCATCACGCAGGCCGTGCTGGAGGCGGGAAGCCCGGCCTTCGCCATCGCCGAGCAGCTGCGGGCGGAATCGGTGATCCGGGTCGATGGCAAGGTGGTGGCGCGCGATGCCGAGACGATCAATCCCGATCTCGCGACCGGCGAGGTCGAGGTGCGGGTGGAGACGATCGAGGTTCTCTCCGCCGCCGGCGAGCTGCCGATGCCGGTCTTCGGCGAGCAGGAGTATCCCGAGGAGATCCGCCTCAAATACCGCTTTCTCGACCTCCGGCGCGAGAAGATACACCGCAATATCGTGCTCCGCTCCGAGATCATTTCCTCGATCCGCCGGCGCATGATCGCGCAGGGCTTCACGGAGTTCCAGACCCCGATCCTCACCGCCTCGTCGCCGGAAGGGGCGCGCGACTTTCTCGTCCCCTCACGGCTGCATCCGGGGAAGTTCTATGCCCTGCCGCAGGCGCCGCAGCAGTTCAAGCAGCTCATCATGGTCTCGGGCTTCGACAAATATTTCCAGATCGCCCCCTGTTTCCGCGACGAGGACGCGCGCGCCGATCGCAGCCCCGGCGAGTTCTATCAGCTCGACATGGAGATGAGCTTCGTCACCCAGGAAGACGTGTTCGCGGCCATCGAGCCGGTGCTCGCCGGCGTCTTCGAGGAGTTTTCCGACTGGCCGGTGACGAAACCGCCTTTTCCGCGCATTCCGTATGCACAGGCCATGCTCCGGTACGGAACCGACAAACCGGATTTGCGCAATCCGATCGAGATCGTCGATGTGACCGGGCATTTTCGCGGCGGCGGTTTCGGGCTCTTTGCGCGGCTCATCGAGGGTGGCGGCGTGGTGCGTGCGATTCCGGCGCCGGGCGCCGGCGCGCGGCCGCGTGCCTTCTTCGACAGGATGAACGATTGGGCGCGCGCGGAAGGGTTTGCCGGGCTCGGTTATATCAACATCAAGGACGGATCGCCGGGCGGGCCGATCGCCAAAAATCTCGGCGCCGAGGCGACCGCGAGGCTGCTTGCCGATCTCGGACTCGGTGGCAATGACGGGGTCTTCTTCGCCGCAGGGGCGGAGAAGGAGGCGGCGCGCCTTGCCGGGCTCGCGCGCACCCGCATCGGCGAGGAGCTCGGGCTTGTCCGTGAGAACATGTATAATTTTTGCTGGGTCGTCGATTTTCCGATGTTCGAATATAATGAAGAAGAGGGCCGGATCGACTTCTCGCACAATCCCTTCTCGATGCCGCAAGGGGGGCTGGCAGCGCTTGAAAACGAGGATCCACTCGCCATCCTCGCTTGGCAGTACGACATCGTGTGTAACGGCGTCGAGCTCAGCTCGGGTGCGATCCGCAATCACAGTCCCGAGATCATGAAAAAGGCCTTTGCCATCGCCGGCTATTCGGAGGCCGAGCTCGAGGAGAAATTTTCGGGAATGCTCAATGCCTTCCGCTATGGGGCGCCGCCGCACGGGGGGATCGCCCCGGGCATCGACCGGATCGTGATGCTGCTCGCGCGCGAGCCCAATCTGCGCGAGGTGATCCTCTTTCCGATGAACCAGAAGGCCGAGGACCTGATGATGGGCGCGCCCTCGCGGGTGAGCGAGAAGCAGCTCCGCGAGCTGCACATCCGGGTGGTCGAGCCGCCGAAGGCGAAGACCTAGACCTGCGATTGCGAGTCGATTATCACATACACCCAAGGCGCATGCGACGACCGGTACCATGACAGCGACTGCCGCGGCGTTATGATGGCACATGGCGGGGATGCGCCGGGAGAGGCAGGCGAAGCAGGATCGATGCGGGCCCTTGCGATATTTCTGCTGCTTCTGATCGCGCCGGCGGCATGGGCGGCGGCGGTCCCCGTGGCGCAGGTCGACAATCCGCACACGCGGGTCGAGATCTTCGTCGAATCGCTACGGGCGCGTCCGGGCGCGCCGCTGTGGGTCGCGGTCCGCTTCACGCCCGAGCCGGGCTGGCACACCTACTGGAAGAATTATGGCGATTCGGGCAAGGAACCGGGGCTCGCCTGGAGCTTGCCCGAAGGCTGGAGCGCGGCCGAGCCGCTCTATCCGGTGCCGGAGCGCATTCCGGTCGGGCCGCTGATGAATTACGGCTATGAGCGGCCGCAGAGCCTGCTCGTCGCCTTGACGCCGCCTGCCGATGCAGCGCCCGGTCTGGTGCCGGTGAGGCTCGATGCCGACTGGCTGGTGTGCGAGGAGATCTGCGTTCCCGAGGATGCGGCGCTCGACTTTTCACTCGCGGTCGGAGAGGGCACGGCGGACACGCTGGCGCCGGAGGTCTTCGCCGCGGCACGTGCCGCCCTGCCGCAGCCCTCTCCCTGGACCGCGACCGCCGCCGCGAGCGCGAACGCCTTCCGCCTCATGCTTGGCATGGACCGCGCCGAGGTGGCGCTGGTGCGCGACGCCTATTTCTTCCC
>JBHHTO010000161.1:0-6031 GCA_046753425.1 Rhodothalassiaceae bacterium
CGCCCATGCCCGATCCTGACCGGGCAGGTCGAGAAGAGCATCGAAGACGCGGGGGGGCGGCCGAGCCGCACCGCCAGCCCAGGCGCCTCCGACTCGCCCCGTCAAGCAGTAGGCGAAGGGTCGCGCCCGTCTGCCTCCGCCTGCCACGCCTTGAGCGCGTTCCCGAGCAGGCGGAATTCCTCCGCGCGCGGCGACTGCCGGCGCCAGACGAGGCCGATCGTGCGACAGGGTGCCTCACCGGCGAGCGGCGCGATGCGAACGCCCGTGCCGGCGAGGATTCCGGCGTCGATCGCCATCTTCGGCAGCAGCGTCATGCCGAGCCCGTTGTCCACCATCTGCACCAGCGTGTGCAGGCTGGTGCCCAGAATCGAGCGCGTCGGATCGACCCCGGGCAGCGAGCAGGCGGCAAGCGCATGGTCCCTGAGACAGTGCCCCTCCTCGAGGAGAAGCAGCGTCTGGCCGTCAAGGTCTTCGGTGCGCACGGCCTCGGGCAGCGGGTCGTCGCCGGGCGGATAGGCGGCGTAGAAGGGGTCCGCGAAGAGCGCCATCTCCTCGACCTCGCCGCAGCGATAGGGAAGCGCATAGAGGACGACATCGAGCTCGCCCGAATGGAGCGCGTGGCACAGGTCCTCGGACATCTGCTCCCGGAGCTGCAGCCGGAGCTTCGGGAAACGCCGCCGCAGCGCCGGCATGGCGCGTGGCAGCAGGAATGGCGCAATGGTCGGTATGAGGCCCATGCGCAGCGTGCCGGACAACGGCTCTGCCGCGGCGCGTGTCAGATCGACGAGCGATTCCGCCTCGCTGAGGACGCGGCGCGCCTTGGCGACCACCTCCTCGCCGAGCGGGGTGAAGAGCACCGAGCGCCGGGTGCGCTCGACGAGATGCGCATCGAGCACCGCCTCAAGCTCGGCGATGCCGGCGGAGAGCGTCGATTGCGTCACATGGCAGGCCTCGGCGGCACGGCCGAAATGCAGTTGCTCGCGCAAGGCGACGAGATAGCGAAGCTGTTTCAGCGTGGGCAGGATCATGATCGCCTTACTCGATCAAACACACAAAATATATCTGTTGGATCGTTCCGCGCAAGGATGGCATCAAGGCCGCGAACCGATCATATGACAGCCGCATCAAGAGGAGAAGGAACGATGCTCACGGTTGGCGACAGGCTTCCGGCTTTCGATCTGAAGGCCATCAGCGACAGCTCCATTCCCGCCGACGACTTTCCCCGTCTCACCGACAGGAGCTTTCCCGGAAAGTGGCTTCTCATCTTCTTCTGGCCCAAGGACTTCACCTTTGTCTGCCCTACCGAGATCATCGGCTTTGGTGCGATCGCCGACGAATTCGCGGCGCGGAACTGCCAGATTCTCGGGGCCAGCACGGACACCGATTTCGTGCATCTCGCCTGGCGCAACAGCCGTGAGGATCTGGCGGCGGTGCCCTATCCCTGGCTTGCCGACAACAAGAAGGAACTCGCCGCTGCGCTCGGCATTCTCGAGCATGAGGAAGGCGTGGCCTTGCGTGCGACCTTCCTCGTCGATCCCGAGGGCATCATCCGCATGGTGCAGGTGAACGACCTCTCGGTCGGGCGCAACCCGCAGGAGGTGTTGCGCATTCTCGATGCCCTGCAGTCCGGCGCGCTCTGCCCGTGCAACTGGCACAAGGGCGAGGCGACGATCGAGGTCGCCGAGGAGGCGGCCTGAGGCGCCGCCGCCAAGCCGGCGCCGGGGTGTCCCCTGGCGCCGGTCGCTCTCCCTCGCCGCGACTATTCGCTCGCGCGCGGCAGCTCGCGGCGTGACATCCGGTCGCGGAACTCGGCCGAGGAATTCGAGCGCGGATAGGGGCGGTCGGGCACCGGCACGCCGAGAAAGGCACACAGCGGCTCCCAGCCCGCGCCCAGCTCGTAGACGAGCAGGCGTTCGGGCGGGATCGTCCGTTGCACCGCGGCATTGTGGCGCTCGTAGGCAGCAATCACATGCGCACGGTCGTGCGGGCGGCCGCCCAGCGTCACCTCGGAGAGATGCCGCACCATCGCGCGCGGCGGTGACCCTAGCACAGGCGGTGGGCGGGAGGACACGGCCCCGCCTGCTGGCAGCGGTCGATGAGATCGCGCACGGCGGCGAGATCGGGAGCACAGCGCAGGCAGCGCTCCTCGCGTTCGAAGAGATCGGCGAACGGCGCCGGCACCGGCGGCGCGATCCCGATCGCGCTGCGCACCGCGTCCGGAAACTTCGCCGGATGCGCGGTCGAGACAACGACGAGTTCGTGATCCACCTGTGCATGCGCGCGTCGAGCCGCCGTGAGCGCAACGGCAGTATGGGGGTCGATGATGCGGTCCGTGGCAATATAGGTCTCGCGCATGGTCGCCAGCGTCTCCGCGGCGGAGACCGCGTGCGCCTCGATACTCAGCGGCAGCCGCTCGCGCCAGTCCGCGGGAAGCGAGAGGTGGCCCCGTTCGCGAAGCCCGCTCATGCTCTCTGCCGTCGCGGCCGCATCCGCGCCGGTGACCATGAACAGCAGTCGCTCGAGATTGCTCGGCACCTGGATGTCCATGGCGGGCGAGAGCGTCGTGCGCGGTGCACGGGCTTCGAGGACGCCGGTCGCGAGCACGCGGGCGCGCGCGTCATTGGCGTTCGAGGCGACGATCAGGTGCGCGATCGGAGCGCCGATCCGGGCCGCGATGATGGCGGCCAGCGCATTGCCGAAATTGCCGCTCGGGATGGCGAGTGCGAGGCGGCGGCCGTGCTGCGAGAGACGCGCCGCGATGAAGACATGATAGGCGGTCTGGAACAGCAGCCGTCCCCAGTTGATCGAGTTCACCGAGAGCACGGTCTCGCGATTCGCCGCCGCGCGCTCGGCGAGCAGTTCCTTGGCCAGCCGCTGGCAGTCGTCGAAGCTTCCCTCGATCGCAATATTGAGAACGTTTTCCGCTGTCTCGGTCGTCATCTGCCGGCGCTGCACCTCCGAGACCCGGCCGGCGGGATGCAGGATGACGATGCGCGCATTGGCGCGGCCGCGAAAGGCGGCGATGCCTGCCGATCCGGTGTCGCCGGAGGTGGCGCCGAGGATGAAGAGCGGCCGCCCTTCTTCGCTCGCGAGTTCATCGAGAAGCCGTCCCAGCGGCTGCAGGCCATAGTCCTTGAAGGACAGCGTCGGGCCGTGAAAGAGCTCGAGCAGCCATTCGTGCGGCCCGATCTCCGCCAGGGGGGCAACGGCCGGGTGGCGGAAGGCCCTGACGGCGCTTTCCGCGACGCGGCGCCACAGGGCGGCGTCACAGTCGTCTGCCGAGAACAGGGCGCCGATGGTCATGAGGGCCTCGGCATAGGTCCCCGCAGCGAGACGTGCGAGCGCGTCCGCATCGAGCCGCGGCCAGCGATGCGGCAGATAGAGCCCGCCGCCCGGGGCAAGCCCGCTCGCGATCACCTCGCGAAAGCCGCACGCCATCTCACGCCGGGTACTCGTGTAACGCATCAGAACAGATCCTTGTTGTTGCCGGCAAGCGTGGCGAAGAAGTCCATGCGGGCGGCGAATTCGCCCGGGTCCTTCTCGCGGACCAGCGCTTCCTCACGCGGGTGCAGCCGGTCATAGAGACGGGTCAGGGTGAAGCGCACCGCGGCACCGAGGCAGAAAGCGGGCAGCCAGTCGCGCTCCGCCGGCGTCAGCGCCCGGATCTCCTCATAGCCGGCAAGAAGCGCCTGCGCGCGGCTGCGGTCCCAGTGGTTGGCCGCGTCGAAGCCCCAGGCGGCGAGGGCGATCGCCAGATCATAGGCGAGCGCATCGGTGGCCGAGAAGTAGAAGTCGATGATCCCGCTCACGCGGTCGCCAGCGAAGAACACATTGTCGGGGAAGAGGTCGGCGTGGCAGGTGCCGCGCGGCAGGGACAGGGGCCAGTCCTGCGGCAGCATCGCGAGCGCGGCCGCGACGCGATCGCACAGGATGATGTCGCGGCGGTCATGGGCAACCTTGCGGCACGCCGCGAGCAGCGGCGACCAGCCGGCGATGCCGAATGGGTTCGCGCGCGTCGCCGCAAAATCGGCTGCCGTCTCGTGCAGCCGGGCAAGTGCCACGCCGGCAGCGCGGCAATGTGCCGCGTCGGGTGTATCGACCGCCCGGCCCTCGAGAAAGCTGACGACCAGCGCCGGCCGGCCGCACAGCCGGGAAAGGCAGCGCCCCTGACGGTCGGGAATGGGTCGGGGCACCGGTGCCGACTTGCCGGCGAGGTGCTCAAGCAAGGCGATGACAAAGGGCAGCGCGTCTTCCGGTGTGCGGCGCTCGAAGAGCGTCAGAACATGGCGTCCGGTGGTGGTCTCGAGCCTGTAATTGGTGTTTTCGATGCCTTCCGCGATGGGCAGGAGCTGACGCACCTCTCCAAGGTCATAGGCGGCGAGAAACCGCTCGAGATCGGGCGTGGAGACGTGTGTGAAAACCGCCATGCCCGGTCCCGTCAGCCGCCGATCGCCCAGGGCATTCGCTGCCGCGCGGCTTCCTCATATGCGGCGATGGCCGCGGCGTGCTTCTCGAGTGTCAGCGAGACCTCGTCGAGACCGCTGAGCAGGCAATGCCTGCGAAAGGCGTCCAGCGCGAAGGCAATCGCCGTTCCATCCGCGGTGGTGACCGTCTGCGCCGCGAGATCGATACGGACCGGTCGGACCGCCTCGGCATCGGCCGCAACGCGGGCGAGATCGTCGGCAGCAAGCGTAATGGTCAGGATTCCGTTCTTGAAGGCGTTCGAGGCGAAGATGTCGGCGAAGCTCTCCGCGATGACGCAGCGGTAGCCGAGATCGGCAAGCGCCCAGGCCGCATGCTCGCGGCTCGAGCCACAGCCGAAATTCCGGCCCGAGACGAGGATTTGCGAGCCCCGATATTGCGGGCGATTGAAGACGCAGTCCGGGTCGGGCGAGCCGTCCGGCCGCTTGCGCAGGCTTTCGAAGGCGCCGGCACCGAGCCCCTTGCGTGAAACCGTCTTGAGCCAGGCGGCGGGGATGATGAGATCGGTGTCGACATTGTCGCGCAGGAGCGGCGTCGGTACCGAAACGAGCGTCGTGAAGGGCTCCATCACGCGCCTCCCCCGGTGGCAAGTCGGCGCACGTCGGTGAAATGGCCGCTGACCGCGGCCGCCGCCGCCATCGCCGGCGAGACGAGATGGGTACGCGCGCCGGGTCCCTGACGACCGACGAAATTGCGGTTCGAGGTGGAGGCGCAGCGCTCGCCGGGCGGCACCTTGTCCGGGTTCATGCCGAGGCAGGCCGAGCAGCCCGGTTCGCGCCAGTCACAGCCGGCCTCGCGGAAGACGCGGTCGAGCCCTTCCGCCTCGGCCTGCCGCTTCACCGTGCCCGACCCCGGCACGACGAGCACCTGCCGGATGCCGGCGGCCACCTTGCGGCCGCGCAACACGGCGGCGGCGGCGCGCAGGTCCTCGATGCGGCTGTTGGTGCACGAGCCGATGAAGACCCGGTCGACGGCGATCTCCTCGATCGGCGTGCCCGGTGTGAGCCCCATATAGTCGAGCGCCGCGGCGGCTGCCGCGCGGCGCGCCGGGTCGTCGCAGTCATCCGGATCGGGCACGCGGTCGGTCACCGGCACCACCTGCTCGGGGCTCGTGCCCCAGGTGACGAGCGGCGCGATCGCGGCCGCATCGATGACGACCTCGCGGTCGAAGACCGCCCCGGGGTCGCTCGCCAGCCTGCGCCAGTCGGTGATCGCGCGCTCCCACAGCGCGCCATTCGGTGCGCGCGGGCGGCCCTCGAGATAGGCGAAGGTCGTCTCGTCGGGCGCGATCAGGCCGGCCCGTCCCCCGGCCTCGATCGACATGTTGGCGAGCGTCATGCGGCCCTCCATGCTGAGCGCCCGCACCGCCTCGCCGGCATATTCGATGACATGGCCGGTGGCACCGGCGGCGCCGATGGCGCCGATGATGGCGAGCGCCAGATCCTTGGCCGTCACCCCCGGCGGCAGTGTGCCGTCGATGCGCACCCGCATGTTGCGCGATTTCCTGAGCAGAAGCGTCTGCGTCGCCAGCACATGCTCGACCTCGGAG
>JBHHTO010000162.1:0-6025 GCA_046753425.1 Rhodothalassiaceae bacterium
ACCCTCGGCGGCCGCGGGGGGAGATGACTGCCAAAAAAAGAGCTTGCAAATTGCAGGGGCTGGGCCATAGGATTGCAAAAAGCTTGACGAGCGAACCCGCAAAACGCCCGCAAGCGGGCGGAGCCAGAGGCGAAGGGGAGGTCCAGAATGAACGGAAGGAATTGGCGCACGGCGTTGTTGGGGGGCGCGTCCCTGCTGGTGTTCACCACACCCGGGGCGGGTGCGCAGGCCCTCGATGGTGCGAGCGGCGCGCGGGATGCGATGCCAGGCACTCCGGCGCCGATCATTGTCGCCGATGCCGCGGCGCAGGCGCAGCAGAGCCAGCAGCAGGCGTCCGCGACGAGTGACGAGGAGGGTGATGTCGAAGAGATCATCGTCCGCGGTTTTCGTCCCAGCATCGAGCGGGCCATCGATCTCAAGCGCCGCTCCTCGTCGATCATCGAGGCGATTTCCGCCGAGGATATCGGCAAGCTGCCCGATGTCAGCATCGGCGAGACGCTGGCCCGCCTGCCCGGGCTCACGGCGCAGCGACTCGACGGGCGTGCGCAGGTCATCAGTGTGCGTGGCCTCGGTCCCGATTTCTCGACCGCGCTCCTCAATGGCCGCGAGCAGGTGACCACCAGCGACAATCGCGGCATCGAGTTTGACCAGTATCCGGCCGAGCTTCTGGGCGGCGTCGTGGTCTACAAGACTCCCGATGCGACGCTCATCGGTCAGGGTCTCGCCGGTACGGTCGATCTGCGCACGATCCGGCCGCTCGAGCATGGACAGCGTTCCTTCACCGCCAATGCGCGCGGTGAATTCAACGAGGACGGCTCGCTCAATCCGGATGCACCGGGCAAAGGATTTCGCGCCAGCGCCACCTATATCGACCAGTTTGCCGACGACACCGTGGGGGTGACGCTTGGCATTGCGTCGCAATCGACCCCGACGCAGATCGAGCAGTTCAATTCGTGGGGTTTTCCGACGCTCAGTGACGGCAGTGCTATCATTGGTGGTTCGAAGCCCTTCGTGAAGTCGGACGATCTCGATCGTATCGGCGTCCTGGGGACGCTGGAATACCAGCCGTCCGCCTCGCTGCATTCGATCCTCGACGTCTCATACTCCCATTTCGATGAAACCCAGCGCCTTCGGGGCATCGAATTCCCGCTCTTCTGGTCCTCGGCCCAGCTCCGGCCCGGGTTCACGGTCGAGAACGGGCTCGTCACCAAGGGCGTCTTCGATGGCGTCAAGGGCGTCATGCGCAACGATCGCAATGATCGCAATGCGGATCTCGTCAATATCGGCTGGAACCTCCATTATGATATCAACGAGGACTGGGCGGTCGAAAGCGACATCAGCTATTCCCGATCCGACCGCAAGGACCGGCTGCTCGAATCCTATACCGGCACCGGTCCCGCCGGTGTCGGCGCGACCGATTCGCTCGGCTTCGAGCAGCTTCCGAACGGCGTCTTCACCTACACGCCGACGCTTGATTATTCGGACACCAATCTTTTCGTGCTGACCGACCCGCAAGGATGGGGGGGCGGCGCACAGCCGAACCCCGTGACCCAGGCGGGCTTCATCAATGCTCCCAAGACGAGCGACGAGCTGACCCATTTGCGGCTGGCTGCCGAGCGCGCCATCGGTCACGGGATCATGGACCGGCTGACAACCGGGGTGGACATCTCGCGGCGGGACAAGAAACGCCGCATCGCACAGGATTTCCTGACGCTTGGCGGCGCGACGTCGCTGCCCATTCCGCAGGAAGCCCTGCTCAAGAAGACGACGGGGCTCAAGTTCCTCGGCATCCCGTCGCAGGTCACCTATGACCCGCTCTTCCTGCTCGACAATGTCTATACCAAGGTGCCGATCCAGCTCTCGTCCTTCAATGTTCCACAGGACTGGATGGTGCGTGAGGATGTGCTGGTGGCCTTCACCAAGCTCGATCTCGACGGCGAGGTTGGAGGCATGGCGCTGAATGGCAATGTTGGTCTGCAGGCGGTCTACACGGATCAGTCCTCTGAAGGATTCCGCGTGCGAGGTGCCGAAATTGGTGCCGGGACCAGCGAGGGCGGATTTGTCCCGGTGAGGGACGGTGACAAGTACTGGAAATTCCTCCCCAGTCTGAACCTCATCCTGCACCTCGACGACGCGAGCCAGATCCGCTTCGGTGCGGCACGGACGCTGGCCCGCGCACGCATGGACCAGCTCAATGCCGGCCTTGCGCTCAGCGCCAATTTCACACGGCTCACGTCGACCGATCCCAATCAGTCCTTCTTCAGCGCGGGCGGCGGCAATGCACGACTGAAACCGACGATCTCGAACCAGATCGACCTGTCGCTCGAGCATTATTTTGCCGATGGCACGGGCTATATCGCCGTCGCCGGCTTCTACAAGGATCTGCAGGATTTCATTAATCCCAACGATGCCTTCCTGTTCGACTTCTCGGCTTTCATCCCCGATTTTCTCACGCCCGAACAGCAGCAGATGCTGGGAACACCGCTCGGTATCATCTCGGGTCCCACGAACAACGGCCGCGGCAATATTCGCGGTGTCGAGGCGACCCTCAGCTTGCCCTTCGAGCTGCTGTCCGAGCCGCTTGAAGGGTTTGGCGTGATCATCAGCGGCTCCTATACCGACAGCAAGGTGACACTCGGCGACAATCCCGATCCGATCACGGTTCCCGGCCTCTCGAAATGGGTCGTCAACACGACCGTCTATTACGAGAAATCCGGCTTTCAGGCGCGCATCAGCCAGCGCTACCGCACCAAGTTCCTTGGCGAAGTCGCGGGCATCAGCGCCACGCGCATCCTGCGCACGGTGAAGGGAGAATCGGTGTTCGATGCGCAGCTCAGCTACACCTTCGAGGAAGGCGTGCTTGAGGGCCTGACGATTCTGGCGCAGGCGAACAACATCACGAACGAGCGTTTTGCCACCTTCCAGGAGCCCGATCGACGCCTTGTGATCGATCATCAGAGCTTCGGGCGCACCTATCTCTTCGGCGCGTCGTACTCCTTCTAGTGGCGGCATGTGCGTCGCAGGGCCCCGTCTGTCGAGGGTGACAGACGGGGCCCCTTTTCGTCGTGGCGATTGACGCGCGGGGAAAGCGCGATGGCGGGTTTCATGCTATTGACAGGGTGGGAGGAAGGTCCCGGCTGGAGGGGAGGAGTGCGTGCCGCAGATCAAACCGATCGGAACGCTGGTCATCGTCGGCGGGGGCACGGCGGGATGGATCGCAGCCGCGGTGCTGGCGCGCGCGATGGCCGGGCAGATCCGCATTCATCTCATCGAATCGGAAGCCATTGGCACAGTTGGTGTCGGTGAGGCGACGATCCCACAGATCCGCCATCTCAACCGGTTTCTCGGTTTCGATGAATGGCAGGTGCTCCGCCTTAGCGGTGGGACCATCAAGCTCGGCATCCGTTTTTATGACTGGAACCGGAGCGGCAACGCATACATTCATGCCTTTGGCGATATCGGCCTGCCGCTCGGACCGCTCCCATTCTGGCCCTATTGGCTGCGTGCCCGGACCCTGGGGCTTGCCGGCGAGATCTGGGACTATTCGCTCAATGCGCGGGCGGCCGCGCTGCACCGTTTTGCACCGCTTGAAGACGACGCCGCGTCCCCGCTGGCGGGACTGAAGTTCGCTTATCATCTCGACGCCGCTCTCTATGCGCGGCAACTCGCGGACGACGCGCAGAAGCGCGGCGTGGTGCGCACCGAAGGGCGAGTCATCGCCAGCGAGTGCGATTCCGAAAGCGGATATCTGCGCGCGGTGACGCTCGAAGGCGGGCAACGAATCGAAGGTGATTTCTTCCTCGACTGCTCGGGCTTTCGCGCCCTTCTCATCGCGGGGGAAATGGGGGTCGGCTACAGGGACTGGTCGGAATGGCTGCCCTGCGACCGTGCCGTCGTCGTCGGCAGCGAGCGGACCGAGCCGCTGCATCCTTTCACGAAAGCAATGGCGCGCCCGGCAGGATGGCAGTGGCGCATTCCGCTGCAGCATCGTACCGGCAACGGCCATGTCTATGCGAGCGCGCATATGAGCGACGAGGAGGCAGCGCGCCTGCTGCTCGAGAGCCTTGACGGCAAGGCGCTGGGCGAGCCCCGTATCCTCCGTTTCACAAGCGGCATGCGCGAGCGGGTGTGGGAGAGGAATTGCCTGGCCCTGGGGCTTGCCGCGGGCTTCATGGAGCCTCTAGAGTCGACCAGTATCCATCTCATCCAGTCGGCTGTGCAGCGTCTGATCGCGCTCTTTCCCGACGCGCGCTTTGATCCTGCGGTCATCGCGGAGTACAACCGGCAGACTCGGCGCGAATGGGAGCAGGTGCGCGATTTTCTCATCCTGCACTACCATGCCAACGGGCGCGACGAGCCCTTCTGGCGCGCCTGTGCGGCGATGACGATACCCGAGGCGCTTCGCCACAAGATTTCGCTGTTCGCCTCGGCCGGCCATCTCTTTCGCGATGGCGAGGAGCTTTTCACCGATGTCGCGTGGCTGCAGGTGCTGCTCGGTCAGGGGGTCGAGCCCCAAGGGTATCATCCGCTTGCGGATGCGCTCGATCCGGATCAGCTTGCCGAATATCTTTCCCACATTGAAACGCTGATCTCGTCGAGGGTCGCGACCCTGCCGACCCACACCGAGTATGTCGCGCAATATTGCGCGGCGCCGTCATCATGAGCGTCGCCGGGTTGCTGGCGGTCGGACTTCGTCTTTCGACGTTGCTCAGGCGGCCCGGCCCGCAAGAAACCCTCGCATTCATTCTTCCATTCCGTTCGCGCTGAGGCGCCCCGCAAGGGGCGTCGCGAAGCGCAGAGTGCTCCCGTTCGTCCTTCGGCAAGCCCAGGGCGAACGGGCCGTGTGATCGCCGTTCGCTCCGGCGAGGCCCGGGACGCGTCCTCTCGACAAGCGGATTTCAGGAGGATGGTGCCGCGCAGTGGCGGGCGATATAGTCGGCATGGCGCGGCATGGCCGCCACCGCCTCGCCAATAACGCGCCGCAATCCGGCGAGCGTCCGTACGGGATCGACGCCCTCGCGCAGATCGACGAGCGGATCGTGGCGCGCAGGCATGACGCCCTGTCCGACATAGACCGCAAGCCAGCTCGGGTTGAGAAAGAGCTCGGGGCCCTTCGAGACGAGCCGGCCATAATGGCGGAAATGCGCGATCTTCCAGGCGAGCCTGTCGGGGATGGCCATTGCCGCGCGCGCGCGCCAGAAGGGCTCGTCGCGCCCGTTGGCATGATAATGCAGGATGAGAAAATCGCGGATGCCGGCCATCTCGTCTGCCGTCACGCGATTGAATTCCGCGATCACATGCGGATCGAAATCACGATCGGGGAAGAGCGTGAGAAGCCGCATCACACTCGACTGTATGAGGTGGATGCTGGTCGATTCCAGGGGTTCGAGAAAGCCCGATGAGAGCCCGACCGCGAGACAGTTCTTCTCCCATACGCGCCCGCGTCGACCGGCCCGGAACTTGAGAAAGCGCGGTTCGCCGAGGGCCTCGCCGTCGAGATTGGTGAGAAGGATGCGCGCCGCCTCCTCGTCGCTCATATGGGCACTGGAATAGACATGGCCGTTGCCGATGCGGTGTTGCAGCGGAATGCGCCATTGCCAGCCTGCGGGCCGCGCGAAGGCCTGCGTCTTGGGGGCAAAATGCCCGCTCACGTCCGATCCCACGGCAACCGCGCGATCGCAAGGCAGCCATTCCGACCAGTCCTCGAACCCGACCCCGAGCGCACCCGCGATGAGAAGGGCGCGAAAGCCCGAGCAGTCGATGAAGAAGTCGGCCGCGATCGTCCTTCCGCCTTCGAGCGTCACGCTTTCGATAAAGCCGTCCGCGCCGCGCAGGTGCACGTCGACGACCCGGCCTTCGACGCGATGGACGCCGCGGGCCTCGGCGTATTCACGCAGAAATCGCGCATAAAGCGCGGCATCGAAATGATAGGCATAGTCGAAGGTCGACTGTACCCGGCGCGGATCGCTGAGCGGGCGATCGAAGCGCTCCGATGCGGCCGCCACGGCGGCGACCGAATAATCGC
>JBHHTO010000163.1:0-5972 GCA_046753425.1 Rhodothalassiaceae bacterium
TTCGGCGGACGCGAATCCCTGGAAATCGGGCACATTGGGAATCGGATCGCCCCTGGTGCCGGCATTGGGATCGAATCCGGGTGCGGCCGGGTCAGACAGCGGCTGGTCCTCGGTCAGCCGCGCATTCTGCAGCGAACCGCCAAAAGCGAGCTCGAGACCGGGCACCGGGCGCAGCGTGACGTCGAACTCGAAGCCGTCGATGCGCGCCTTTCCGGCATTGGAGATGACGGGAAAGGCGCCCGAGGGATCGAGTCCCTCGACCTGGATATCATTCCAGAAAATGAGATAGCCGGCGAGATTGAAGACCACCCGGTTATCGGCAAGCGCCCCCTTCCAGCCGAGCTCGTAGTTCCACAGCGAATCGGGATCGAAGCCCTCGGGCACGGTGACATTGAAGGGGTTGATCGCGGCATCATTGGTGCCGCCGATACGGAAGCCCTCGGCGGCGGTAAAATAGACGAGATGGTCGTCATCGACGCGCCAGGAGGCATTGGCTTTCACCTGCGTGGTGTTGCCGTCGGTGGCGATATTGACCTCACGGGTGCCGGTGTCGAAGCCGACGAAGGGCTTCGTCTCCTTGCCGACCGAGGAGAAGTCGAAGCTGTAGTAGCGCAGGCCGCCGGTGATGCTCAGGCGATCGGTGACGTCGATGGTGACCTCGCCGAAGCCCGCCCATTCGTCGATATTGTCGTTCTTGAAGCGGCCGAAGATGGCGGCGTTGGGCGGGCCGTCGAGGAAGAAGTCCTTGGTCACGTCGAAGGGGCCGAGCGGCAGGCCGCTGTTGATGTCGGTGGCGAGCACCTGGACCTCGAACTTCTTCTTCTCGTGCGAATTGAAGGCGCCGACGACGAAATTGACGGGACCCGCGAGTTTTGAGGCGAAACGGACCTCGGTGCTGCGCACCTTGCGCTCCTGGGGCTCGAAGGTGAGCCCGGGGACGGGGGCGCCGAAGAAAAGCAGGATCGGCGTCGAATCGAAGCGGAAGTCGACCTCGCGGTCGAAGAAATTGGTGGTCGCGAAGACGGTGCCCCATTCGGTGTCGTAGGATCCCTTGACGCTATAGAGCGTGATGTCCTCGTCCCAGTTGTTGACCGTGAAGTCCTGGTTGGTGAGATCACCGAGCGGCGGGGTCGCAAAACCGAAAGTCTGAAGGTCGGCGAGATAGCCCGGCGCATAGCGCGGCGAGAAGCGTGACGAACCGCCGACATCGCGGCTCTGGATCACGGCGGCGGCGCTGAGGTCGAGCTCGGGCGCCGGCAGCCAGCGCAGGGCGAAACGGCCTCCCGCAACCTCATTGTCATTGATGTTCTTCTGCCCCAGCCGGACATTGTCGACGAAGCCGGAGTCATTGCTATACCAGCCGACCGCGCGGAAGGCGAGCTTGTCCGCGACGATGGGCAGATTGACCATGGCGTCGACCTTGTAGTTGGTACCGCCCTTGCGGGTGTCCGAAATCTGTGCGCCACCGGCGGCATCAATGGCACCGGGGTCGGGCGCGTTGGGGATGAAACGGATGGTGCCGCTCATCGAGCTCGCGCCATAGAGCGTTCCCTGCGGCCCCTTGAGGACCTCGACACGGGCGAGATCATGAAGCTCGATGTCCGCCTGACGGCCACCGCCGTCCTGCTTGTTGCGGGCGGTGATCACCGCCTCGTCATAATAGACGCCGACGGTCGCCGCCCCCGAGGAGTTGATGCCGCGGATGACATACTCCTTGTCGCCGGGGCCGAGATCCTGGAACTGCAGGCCGGGAATGAAGCCCGCAATATCAAAGAATTCGGTTGCCAGCAGATCCTGGATGTCGTCGCCGGTGAAGGCCTGGATGGTTGCCGGCACGTCCTGCAGACGCTGCGCGCCGCGCTTGGTCGCGGTGACCGTGATCTCCTCGATCGCAAATCCGGCCTCCTCGTTCGTCCCTGCCTGCGTCTGAGCGTGAGCCGGCAGCGCCGTGCCCATGACGGCAAGAAGCGAGACCGAAGCCATAAGAGCAAGGGATCGCCGCCGCGGCCTGAGGCGGGCGAGGGGCGATATGGCGCTGTTCGAGTTGGCATCATGTCCGGACACCGGTTTTCCTCCCGCTTGCTGTGTTCCGGTCCGGTGCGATCGCGTGCGGCGCCCAGGCTGCATCGATCCCCGGCCCATTCGCGGCAACGACACCGAAAAATCCGCCCGGCACCGTTCCGCTGCCCAGTTTCACCTGATTTCATGGGGCTTGGCAAGAAATATTTTAACTGTAAAACGATAACCGGAAGGCGAAGCCGGACGACGGGCGGCAACGGCACTGGCCAGACCCGGCCATTTATTTTATGTTTGAAAGGATCAGGAGGCGCGGTTCCTATGTGGCGACCCCCAGAGCGAATCCGGCATGAGGTGCGGCCCGGCCCCTGGCCGACCGCGGACGAAGCGGCAGCATCGCGACTTTTCAGCCCGCTCCGCGTCGGCCCGATCGCGCTCCGTCACCGCACCTGGGTGCCGGCCATGGTGCCCTGGCGCGCCACCGAAAGCGGCCTTGTCACCGACGCGGTGATCGACTGGTATGCCCGCTTCGCCACCGGGCGGCCGGCGGCGCTTGTCGTCGAGGCGACGGGAATCCGCGACATTCCCTCAGGGCCGCTCCTGCGTATCGGCGACGATCGCTTCCTGCCGGGGCTCGCGCGTCTTGTTCGCGCCGTGCGGCGGGCGAGCGGCGGCGAGACCCGCCTTTTCATCCAGCTCATCGACTTTCTCGCCATCCGCCGGCGGCCCGATCCGGAAAAATTCTTTCGCCGCTATCTGGCGATCAACAGGCGACACCGCCGGGCGCTCGGCATGCCCGATGATGCGCCCGAGGAGGCGGTACGCGACCGCCTCATGGCGCTCCCCGATGAAGCGCGCCGCGAGGTCCTCGACGCGCGCGAGCGGGAGTCGCTCGAGCGCGGCTATCGCGAGCGGGTGACCGACATGCACCTGCCGCACATCGCCGACCTGCCGCAGGTCCTGCCCGGGCTGTTCGCCGCCGCCGCGCTGCGCGCGCAGAAGGCGGGATTCGACGGCGTCGAGCTCCACTATGCCCATGCCTACACGATGGCCTCCTTTCTTTCCGCGCGCAATGACCGCAAGGACGGTTATGGCGGGACGAGGGAGAACCGCATGCGCCTGCCGCTCGAGGTCTATCGTGCGGTGCGGGCGGCGACGGGCGACGATTTCGTCGTCGGCTGCCGCTTCCTTACCGAGGAGTGCATAGCGGGCGGCAGCACGCTCGCCGATGCGACGGCCTTCGCGGTCGCCTTCGCCGCCGCGGGCATGGATTTCCTCTCGCTGTCGCGTGGCGGCAAGTTCGAGGACGCGGCCCAGCCACGGGTCGGCGAGGCCGCCTATCCCTATACCGGACCTTCCGGCTATGAGTGCATGCCGTCCTTCATCTCCGATGCACGCGGGCCCTTCGGGCGCAATCTCGAACCGGCGGCGCGGGTGCGGACAGCGGTGCGCAAGGCCGGGCATGCGACGCCCATCGTCGTCACCGGCGGCATCCACGGCTTTGCGCAGGCAGAAGCGATCCTTGCCACGGGCAAGGCCGATATCGTCGGTTTCGCTCGCCAGGCGCTGGCCGACCCCGACTGGTTCCGCAAGGTCCGCGCCGGGCGCGGTGCCGCGGTGCGGCTGTGCACCTACAGCAATTATTGCGAGGCCCTCGACCAGAAGCACAAGGAGGTGACCTGCAAGCTCTGGGACCGGCTCGATCTCGACTCACCCGGCGTCCGGCGCAGCGCCGACGGCCGGCGGCGGCTCACCGCCCCGCCCTGGGACGAGGACGACGCGGTCAGGGCGTGAATTCGCTCCAGTGCGCGATCACGTGCTCGGCGCTGCGCAGGCTGACAGCGTGATTGGTGAAGTTCGGATTGACGGCGCCGGCGGTGGGAAAGAGGCCGGGACCGGCGATGACCAGATTCTCGATGTCGTGGTTGCGGCCGAATGAATCGGCGACCGAGGCGCCGGGGTCGTCGCCCATGATGGTACCCCCCATGAGATGCGCGGTGGCGAGCGGCCCGTTCCACGCTTCCGTGGCGCCCGCGGCGGCGAAGACGCGCCGGCCTTCCGCCCTGGCATACGCCCAGAGGGCAAGCGCATCGGCGCTGAAGCGGTGCACGAGGCGCGGCAGGCGCGTGCCGCCGGGTCCTTCGCGGGTATCGAGTTCGATGCGATTCTCCGGGTCGGGCAGCTCCTCGCCCATGGCCAGCATATTGCCAAAATGCCGCACCGCCCGGCGCATGAAGGTGTCGAGCGCCGCGCCGTAGAGATCGGCGCGCGAGATCGCGATACCGAGGAGATCATTGGGCTTCACGGCGGGGGCAATCAGCCACTGATAGCTGCCGAAGGCGCCGTCGCGGCCGGCCTTCGCGTAACCGTCGCGACAGGTGAGCTGGGCACCGGTCACCCCCATATGGGGCTCGGTCTCGTCCGGGAAGAGGCCGCCGACGCTGGCGATCGTGTGGGCCATCACATGGCGCCCGACGAGGCCGGACGCATTCGCCGCCCCGGCGGGCCAGACATCGCAGGCGGAGTTGAACAGGATCGCCGGGTTGTGCACCACCGAGGCGGCAAGAATGACGATGTCGGCCGGCTGCGTCTTCGCCTCGCCCTTCTCGACATATTCGACCGCCCCGACGCGCGTCTTCGTGCGTGGCAGAAGACGCGTCACATAACAGCCGGCGCGAAAGCGGGCACCGGCGGCTTCGGCCTCGCGCTTGTAGGTGACGAGCGGATTGGCGAGTGCGCCGATCGGGCAGCCGGCGTCGCACCAGCCGTCATAAAGACAGGCCGGCCGCCCCTTGTATTCGACCGAGGTGATGGCCATCGGCATCGGCGCCGTCCGGAGCCCCAGCGCGGCGAAACCGCGCGCGATGACCCGCGCCTGCGCGAAGGTGGCGAGTGGCGGCATCGGATAGGGCGCGCCGGGCGGCCGCCAGATCTCGGCCTCGGCATCGCCGGCGAGGCCGACCTCGTCCTGGATGCGGTCATAGAAGGGGCCGAGGTCGTGATAGGTGATCGGCCAGTCGAGGCCACGGCCATGAAGCGTCCGCACCCGGAAGTCCTCCTCGTGCAGGCGCGGCCAGGTACCGTAATGATGCAGCGCCGCGCCGCCATAACCCCAGCCGGCATTGAAATTGTAGGCGAGCGGATGCGTGCCGCCGCTCGCCACCCGCGGGCCGCCCCAGCGCAGCCGCCGGGCATGGATCTGCGAGGAGACGAGATCGCCCGTCCGCCAGGGCGGCCCGGCCTCGAGAACGACAACCGCCTTGCCGGCTTGTGCCAGCTTCGCGGCATAAAGACAGCCGGCGGCGCCGGCCCCGACGACGACGGCATCAACCTTCTCGGGCGCGCGCATCCTCACCATTCGCTTTCCGGCTCGATATGGCCCATGATCGGCACGCCGAGGCGCTCCATGCCGGCACGCGTGCCATAGACCACATCGACGGCATCGGCCCGGAGTGCGAAATAGGCGGAAAAGTCGCGTTCGACGAGGTCACGCACCAGCCCGGTCGCCGCCTCCGGGCCGATGTCGGCCATGGACGATCCGAAGCTTTCGCGCGCGATATCATCAACGCGCGCCAGCGCGGCGCGATAGAAACCGGCATAGGGCGGCGGCACGTCGAGATAGCGCAGCATGAGGAGTGCCTCCTCTGGCGGGCCGGAAATCTGTTGATCGACATAGGCCGCGATCCCGGCTTCGGCGGCGCCGGGAACGAGTGCCTCGCCAACGGCCTCGAGCGTCGCCGCCTCGGCGGACGAGAGGGTTTGCGGCCGGTATCCCGCGGCGCGCGCTTCGGCGGGGCTCAGCACCAGACTGCGGCCGGCGATGGTGAAGCCGAGCAGGCCGATCCCGCCGAGCAGGCCACGGCGCGTCGGCATGCCCGTCACCTTGCCGCCAGCGCCGCATCGAGCGCCGCCCCCTCCTCATCGGCGAGCGCCGCCTCGCGCAAGGCCCTGAGACG
>JBHHTO010000164.1:0-5936 GCA_046753425.1 Rhodothalassiaceae bacterium
CGGATGCGGTGAGCGGCGAGCCGGTGGGCGCGCCGCAGGCATCGAGAGAGGGAGAGCTGGCAGTGGCGGCGCAGCCTTGGAAGACCGACGACTGGTTCGTCAGCCCGTGGAATTATGCCGAAGACGTGCGGGCCGGGTTCAATTTCCCGAAACAGATCAGGATCCACGACGTGACGCTGCGCGACGGCGAGCAGCAGACCGGCGTTGCCTTTGATTTCGACGACAAGATCCGCATCGCCGAGGGGCTCGCCGAGGCCGGCGTGCACCGCATCGAGGCCGGCATGCCGGTGGTCTCGAAACAGGATGCGGCGGCCATCGCGGAGATCGTGAAGCGCGATCTCGGACCCCAGATCTTCGCCTTTTCGCGCTGCATGCTCGAGGACGTCAAGCGCGCCGTGGACACCGGTGTCAAGGGCATCGTCATGGAGGTGCCGGCGAGCGAGCACATCATCAGATACGGCTATCGCTGGCCGCTCGAGAAGGCGATCGATCTGTCGATCGAATCGACGGCCTATGCCCATGAACAGGGCCTCGAGGTGGTCTTCTTCCCGATCGATTTCACCCGTGCCGAGATGAACTGGGTGCTCGGCCTCATCGAGCGGGTGGCCACCGAGGGCCACATGGACAGCCTGGCGCTGGTCGATACCTTCGGCGCCACCTCGCCACACGCCATGCAGTATTTCGTGCGCCAGGTCAGGGCGCGCTTCCCCGATCATCCGCTCGAGGCCCATTTTCACATGGACTTCGGGATGGGCATCGCCAACACCATCCTCGCCCTCGCCGAAGGCGTCGAGGTCGTGCAGTCGACCGTCCTCGGCATCGGCGAGCGGGCCGGCAATGTGCCCTGGGAGGAGACCGCGCTGGCGCTGCGCACCATGTACGGCATCGATATCGGTCTCAAGTTCGACAAGGTCGCCGCGCTCGGACGCATGGTGAGCGAGATCGCGGGGCATCCGATCCCGGGCAACCGCCCGATCACCGGCGAGCACGCCTTCAACGTCGAATCGGGGATCATCGCGACCTGGCTCCTCAATTGCGGCGACGCGCACCTGACCGAGGTCTTCCCCTATCGGCCGTCGCTCATCGGGCGCGAGGCGCCGCAGGTGGTGATGGGCAAGGGCTCGGGCATCGATTCGGTGAAGCTGTGGCTCGAACGGGCGCAGATCCGCGCCAGCGAGGAGGAGGCCATGGCCGTGCTGATGGCGGTCAAGGACTGGGGCCTTGCCCACAAGCGCCTGATGACACCGGACGCGTTCGCGACCCTCGCGCGGCAGGTTCTGGCCGGCGACTGATTCGCCGGAAACGGAACAGGCCCTTTCCGCCGCCGACAAAGAAGGAAAGGTGTCCTGAAACTCGGCCCCGCCGCCCCCCGCCGGGGCCGATTCTTTTTCCCCGAAGACGCGCCGGAGGCCGCTCTCAGCCCTTAGTCGATGGTAACCCAGCCACCCTTCTCGGCGGACGTTCCGACCGCCTCGAGCACGGCGGCGTTGTTGCGGATCTCGTCGGGCGCAAAGCGGTATGTGCCTTGGCCCCCGACCGCGCGCGCCCATTCCTCGAGATTGGCGCGCACCGCATCGCGCGGTGGCAGCGCTTCTGCGGACTGCACGCCGTCCTTGCCGCAGCGCGTGAGATAGGTCTCGCCACCATGCTGCGGATGCCCGGAATCCCGCGCCTCGAGCCACATCCGGTCAGCGAAGAGCGTAAAGCGGCTGTAATAGGGGGTGGCGGCCACCGCCGCGATGAGGCCGGTGGCGCCGCAGTGAAAGCGCAAGCTGACGGTGACGACGTCGCCGGTGGGAAAGCCAAGCACGCGATCGGCACGCGTCGCACAGACCGCCGACACCGGCCCCAGCATCGCGATCATGAGATCGCTCACATGCACGCCCATGCCGGTCATTCCCGGAGACGGCCCCTCCTCGGGCGCGACGCGCCAGCTTGCGGGATCGATTCCGACCAGAATGTCGTGCGAGAAATTGGCCTCGACATGCATCGGCACGCCGATCTCGCCTCCCGCCACGGCGGCCGCGATCGCCTCCATCGTCGGCTCGAAGCGGCGCTCGTGCCCGACGCCGAGAATGTGGTTGCCCCGCGCCGCCGCCGCCAGCATGCGATCAGAGCTCGCCCGGTTCAGCGCCACCGGCTTTTCGCAGAACACCTCCTTGCCGGCAGCAAAGGCCGCCAGAACCTGGCTCTCGTGCTGCGAGTGCGGCGTGCAGAGGACAACGGCCTCGACCTCGGGATGCGCGAGAACGGCGTCGAATCCCGACAGCAGCGGGATGCCGGTCTCCTCGGCAAAATCGCGGTGTCGCTCGGGGTGTCCGGCGGCAAGCGCGACAAAGCGCAGCGCCTCGCTCGACGCCATGACGCGCACCATGTGCCGGCCCCACCAGCCGAGCCCGATCATCGCCGCCTTCAGCATGGCGGCGCCTCCCCTACAGCCTGTTTGCCGGATTGAGCGGTGCCTCACCGCCAAGCACACGCACGACATCTTCCGCAACACCGGTCTGCAGCTCGACGAGCGCATCCTCGGAATAGAAGGCGGCATGCGGCGTGATGAGGACATTGTCTCGTCCGCGCAAGGGGGAGTCCGCCGGCAGCGGCTCGGTCTCGACGACATCGAGACCCGCAGCGGCGATCTCACCTGCATCGAGCGCCGCGGCGAGCGCCGCCTCGTCGACGAGCGGGCCGCGTGCGGTGTTGACGAGAATGGCCTCCCGCTTCATGCGGCGGAAGGCCTCGGCGTTGAACAGATGGTGGGTCTTTTCCGTCAGCGGGGCATGGATGGAGATGAAGTCGGCTTCCCCGAGCAGTGCCTCGAATGTCACGCGCCGCACGCCGACTTCCTGAAACAGGGCGTCGGGCGCGAAGGGATCGCTGGCGATCACCTCGAGTCCGAGCGCCTGCGCCTTGGGCACAAGCGTGCGCGGGATCTTGCCGAAGCCGACAAGCCCGAGCACGCGGCCGCGCAAGCGCCATATCGGGGCGAGCGGTTTCAGCGTCCAATCGCCGGCCTGCACCAGGCGGTCGGCGAGCGCCGTCTTGCGCGCCAGCGTAAGCAGCAGGGCGAGCGCGTGATCGGACACCTCGTCGAGGCAATAATCGGGGCAGAAGACGACCTGTATCCCCGCCCGGCTCGCCGCCTCGAGGTCGATATTGTCGACACCGATCCCGAAGCGGCCGATCACGCGGCAGCGGGTGAGACGCGCGATGAGATCGGCGTCGAGCTTCGCGAAGGTGACCATGACCGCGTCGGCATCGGCCGCAAGACGCCCGATGGTCGCCGCCTCGGCGTCGGGTGCGACGACCAGATCCGCGTCGATGCGCGCGAGCACGGCCTCGGCAGGCGCGAGCGAGGGAAATACCGAGTCGGTGAGGACGATGCGCGGGCGGCTCATGATTGCGGCCTCCCGATCACATAATCGACGGGCCAGTGATGGCCATGGGCGCGTGCGACGGCGATATAGTCGGCGATCACCTCCGAACCCGGCATGCCGCGTGAATTGGCGTCCTCGGCCATGCGCTCGGGGAAGTCCCTGAGCGCCTCGGCCCAGCGCGCGCGCACCGCTTCGGGCAAGCTGCGCACATGCGCCCCCGCCTTCTTCAGGAGTTCCAGGCCCTTGACCTGGCGCTCATAGAGCGCCCTTGCCGCCACTCTCTCATACTCGCGCGCGACCTCGCGGATGATCCTCGCCACCTCGGGCGGCAGCCGGCGCATCGTCCTGGCGTTGGCCGTGATCACCACCGCACCACCCATGGCACCGAAGTCGATCAGCGTGTAATAGGGCGCCGGTTCGTGGAACTTGTAGGCAAAATAGGCCGACGGGAACATGAGCCAGCCCGAATAGACGCCCGTCTGCATCGCCATATAGCCGTCGGGCAGGCTCGACTGGACCGGGATCGCGCCGACATAGGAGAGCCAGGGCAGATTGGGTCCGGCGCCACCGATCTTGACACCCCTGAGATCGTCCACCCTGTCCCAGGGATCGACCGTGCCGAGATGGTAATTGTCCCATCCATTGAGCGCCAGCAGCTCCTGGCCCCATTTCTCGCTGAACTGCGCCGCGAGCCACGGGTGCCGGTCATAGACCGCGCGTGCGATGGCGACCGCCTCCTCCGCGTTGGAGGGGCCGAAAGGCACGAAATAGGCGAAATTGTGCAGGAAGGTCTTGGCCGGCTCGAAACAGACGCAATAGCCGCCGATGTCGAGAATGCCGGTCTGTACCGCCTCGAGCGTCTCTGCGACCTTGGCAATTGCTCCCCCATAGCCCTCGACGACCTCGAGCTCGTAGGGTGTTTCCGCGGCGACGCGCCTGCGAATTTCGGGAACGAGCATCTTTTGCATGACCGTTGCATAAACGCTCGGCCCCGCCGGGTGTCCGGTACCGACCCGAAGGATCAACCGCCCGGCGGCGGCAGGAGCGGCCGCGAGAAGGGTGAGAAGCCCGGCGAGAAGACCCGCCTTCATTGCATTCCCCGCGATTCCCCAATATATTGCAGGCATATCCCTGGCCATCCCGCCACCTCGTCCCGTTCCATCCTGCACCGGCGGCCATGACCGCGGCATCATGCGCCTCGGCCGCGGTCGTCAGCCGAGCTGACCCTATCTCGGAACGCAAACGATTGCAATGTTGCCTTCGATCGCTCATAGATGTTTTGTCGGGTTACTCCCGCCCTTCTCGGGGGCGCCGTTTCGACCCGCAATCCGGAGCACATGTCGTCATGTCCAATCGGCCCGTCACCCTGCGCGACATCGCGAAAAAGGTCGGCGTTCACACGTCGACCGTTTCGCGCGTGCTCAACCCCGACGCCGGTGCCAAGGTCTCGCGCGAGGTGGCGCTCAAGGTAACGCGCGCGGCCGAGGAGCTCGGCTACAGCCTCAATCCCTTCGCCCGCAGCCTCAAGACCAATCAGTCCTTCACCATCGGCGTGCTCATTCCCGATCTCACGGATCCTCTCTTTCCGCCGATCATGCGCGGCATCGAGGAGACGCTGAGCGAAGCCGGCTACACCGCCATTCTCGCCAATTCGGACAATGACCCGGACCATGAGCGCAAGGGTCTCGAGACCATGCGGGCGCGCAAGGTCGACGGGCTCATCCTTGCCACCGCCCAGCGCAAGGACCGCCTTGTCGCCCGCTGCGTCGCCGACGGTATCCCGCTGGTGCTGGTCAACCGCGAGGTCGAGGATCACTCGGTGCCGGCGGTGGTCAATGACGATATCGGCGGCATGCGCATGGTGACCGAGCATGTCATCTCGCTCGGCCATCGCCGCATCGGCCACATCTCCGGGCCGCAGTCGCTGTCCACCGGCATGAACCGTCTCAACGGCTATCTCGCGGCGATGCGCGCCCATGGCCTGCCGGTCGGGGATGCCGACATGGTCGAGGCTGCGGCCTTTACCGAGGCCGCGGGGCAGGCGGCGGCGGAGGCGCTGCTCGCCTCCGATCCCGATCTCACCGCGATCGTGACCGCCAATGACATGCTCGCGCTCGGTGCCTACGACGCGCTCGAGGGCCGCGGCCTGCGCTGCCCCGAGCATGTGTCGGTGACCGGCTTCAACGACATTCCCTTCGCCGACAAGTTCAAGCCGCCGATCACCACCGTGCGTATCCAGAAATTCGAGATGGGCGCCGAGGCCGCGCGCCTCGTCCTGCGCATGATCAAGGGGGAGAATGTAGGGGGCCTGTCGATGCTGCTGCGTCCGACCCTCGTCGTGCGCGGCTCGACCGCGCCACCGCGGCGCTGAACAGCAAGAACAAGAAGGAGAACCGGCAATGGCCAGGGAGGGCACGACGCTCGATTATCTCAATCCACGTTTCAGGGTGGGACTTTACGACTGGGACCTCTTCGTCGGTCCGGGTGCCGGTGAGCCGGCGATCGACTTCACCGCCGTCGACCTCGAGGGCAATGAGGTGAAGCTGTCGGATTTCCGCGGGC
>JBHHTO010000165.1:0-5909 GCA_046753425.1 Rhodothalassiaceae bacterium
GGAGGAGCAGCTCCGTCAGCTCCAGCAGATTCCCGGCGAGACGATCCGGCACGCGCTCGCGGACATCTTCCTGCGCGAGGAATTCCGCGACTCCGATCTGCGCGGCGTGCAGCTGACCGTCTCGGCGGTCGAGGTCAGCCGGGACCTGCGGCATGCCACGGTGTTCGTCATTCCGCTGCTCGGCGCCCGGGCAGAGCCGGTGACGGCGGCGCTCAACCGTCATGCCGGCTTCGTGCGCCGCGAGCTGGGACGTGCGGTGCGCTTCAAGTACCTGCCCGAACTGCGCTTCCGCCTCGACCGCAGTTTCGACGAGGGCGACCATGTCGAGGCTATTCTCGGCAGCGACAAGGTGCGCCGCGACCTCGAGCCCGGCTCCGGTTCGGGCTGAAATCCCGCCGGCGACGCGTCAGTCGAATTTCTCGCCCGCGAACACGCCCCAGAAATGGCCACGCCGGATCCAGGCCTTGCGTCCGGCGAGGCGGACCCGGCACCAGTCCACGCGACAGTCAAGCAGGTCGACGAGGACCCCCGGCTCGGCACGCAGGATGACCGGTGCGGCGGGGTCGGGACGCGCGTGCAGGGGCCGGATGCGGCCGGACACGACGCCGGTGCGGCGCCCGGACAGGAGGCTCGCATGCATCCAGCCCTCGCTGCCCTCGCTGTCTCGCACCCGCCGCCAGTTGCCGTATTCGTCAATGACGAGGAGCGGCAGCCCCTGCCGCTGGTAGCGCCAAAGGATGGGATAGCGCCGCCCCGGCCCGGTGCGCATATTGGCGGCATTGGTGCCGAGTGACACGAAGCGCGGCAGCGGCAGCCCCGAGGGGCCGGTCTCGCCCGTCGGCGGCGGCAGTTCCTGGGCCCAGATGGCGGCCGGTACGGCGCAAATCATCGCGACGAACAGCAGGGACACGAAGCGTCGTCGCATCGGCGGTACGACCCCTTGCACGGTGAAACACGATCGGGCTTTATAGCCCATCCGGACCGCGCAACGAAGGACCCTCGATGGCAGATGAGGTCAAACCCCGCGTCTTCGTGACACGCCGCCTGCCGGCGCCGATCGAGGCGCGCATGCGCGAGCTGTTCGATGTGACGCTCAATGCCGGGGACCGGCCGCTCGACCAGAACGCCCTTGCGCGCGCCGTGTCGGAAACCGAGATTCTCGTTCCGACGGTCACCGACCGGATCGACAGGGCGGTGCTCGATCATGCCGGCCCGACCCTTCGCATGATCGCCAATTTCGGCAACGGCGTTGACCATATCGACCTTGAGGCAGCCCGCCAGAAGGGGCTCGTTGTGACCAACACGCCCGGGGTTCTGACCGAGGACACCGCGGACATGACGATCGCCCTCATCCTTGCCGTGACGCGGCGCATCTTCGAGGGCGCGCAGTTGCTTGCCGAGGGTCGCTGGCAGGGATGGTCGCCGACCGGCCTGCTCGGCCATCGCCTCGCCGGGCGGCGGCTCGGCATTCTCGGCATGGGGCGCATCGGGCAGGCGGTGGCTCGCCGCGCCCGCGCCTTCGGCCTCGAGATCCACTATCACAGCCGCCGGCCCGTACCCGAGCCCGTCGCCGCCGAGCTCGAGGCCCGCTTCTGGGACTCGCTCGATGCCATGCTGGCGGCGGTGGACATTCTCAGCATCCATTGCCCGCACACAGCCGAGACGCACCATCTGCTGTCGGCGGAGCGGCTGCGGCTCCTCTCGCCACAGGCGATCCTGATCAACACCGCGCGTGGCGATATCGTGGACGAGGAGGCGCTGATCGAACGCCTCGAGAGCGGCGGCCTCGCCGGTGCCGGGCTCGATGTCTATGAGAACGAGCCCAGGGTCGATCCACGCCTTCCGCGACTGCCCAATGTGGTGGCGCTGCCCCATATGGGCTCGGCGACCGAGGAGGCCCGCATCGCGATGGGCGAGAAGGTGCTGATCAATATCCGCTCCTTCGTCGACGGCCATACCCCGCCCGACCGCATCCTCAATGAATGGCTCTAGCGCTTCCCTTCCGGGGAGGCCTCGCCGGCGCAGACCGGACAGGCGGGGTCCGGGCGCAGGCGGACAATGCGGGTGCTTGCGCTGCGCGCGTCGAACAGCAGCATGCGGCCGGCCAGGCTGTCCCCGATAGCGAGGATCTCGCGCAGGGTCTCGAGCGCCGCCCAGCTTCCCATGACACCGGCAACGGCACCAAGGATGCCCAGCTCGGCGCAGCTTTGCCCGGCCTCCCGGGGTGGTTCGGTCCCCAGGAAACAACGATAGCAGGGGGCACCGGGGAGATGGCCGCGAAAGACCGCGAGCTGACCCTCGAAGGGACCGAGCGCCGCCGAGACGAGGGTACGTTCCGCGGCGACGGCGGCGGCATTGACCGCGAGCCGCGTTGCGAAATTGTCCGAGCCGTCGAGCACGATGTCATGATCGGCGATGAGGGGACGGGCGTTGTCCGCATCGAGCCGCAGCCGCCGGCCGACGACGGCGATGTCCGGGTTGAGGGCCTTGAGCGCGTCGACCGCGGAGTCGGTCTTGGCGCGTCCGATATCGGCGTTGCGGTGCAGGATCTGCCGCTGCAGGTTGGACAGGCTGACCGTGTCGTCATCGACAATTGTCAGATGCCCGACCCCGGCCGCCGCGAGATAGAGGGCCGCCGGCGAGCCGATGCCGCCCGCCCCGATGACGAGCACCCGGGAGGCGAGAAGCCGCATCTGCCCCGGCCCTCCAACGTCCCGGAGGACGATGTGCCGGGCATAACGGGCGAGGCCCTGTTCGCCGAGTTCCATCTTGCCGACCGTTTCCTGCACGTCGCGCCGATGCCGCCGCACGCTTGCGGCCCGCCGGCGACGGAGCGAGATGTAGCAGCTTTTTCCGGGCGGGCAAGCGGTCAGGCGGGGACGAGGCCATGCCGCCGCGGTGCCGCCGCTCGCGACCGGTCCTGCACCTGGCGCACGAGATCGGCGATGCTGATGCGCGACAGCTCGGCCAGCACCTCCTCGTCAAGCCGTTCAAACAGCGGCCGGATGACGTTATCGCCGAGCGGCGAGAGGCCGGAAAGGGCGGCCCGTTCGGAGCCGTGGTCGAGTCCCCGCACGCTGGATACGATCTCGTCGAGGCGGATATGGCCCGCCGGGCGCGCGAGCACATAGCCGCCACGCGGGCCGCGTACGCTGCGCAGGATGCCACAATGAACGAGCCGTTGCAGGGGTTGCTCAAGATAGCGCTCGGGAATGTTCTGCTGCCGCGTGATGGTCCGCGAGCGTAGGGGCGAAGTCCCGCCTGCGAGGGCGATGAGAAGCACAGCCTCGATGCTGCACACGATCTTTTTCGAGAAATCGAACATAAGGTGCCGGTCCCGCCGAAGGTCGATGTCGCGCCAACCCAAGGAGGTGGCAGAAGGGCGCCCTCACATAAAGTCACCATCCCGCGAGCAGCGATCAATTATTCGTTGACTGCGGTGGCAGGGCTCAACCGCTGGCCCGCGCGCCGGCCGCATGAGGCAGTGCCGGTGCGGTCCCGGTCGAGCCGAAGCCGCCCTCGCCCCGTGCGCTGGAGCCGGAAAAGGAGTCGACGAAGGCGAATGCCGGCCTGAGAACGGGAACGAACAGGAGCTGCGCGATGCGCTCGCCCGGCTCGACTAGGATCGGCTCGCTGCCTGGCGGGTTGCGGTTCCACAGGCTGACATAGATCGGTGCCATGTAATCGGCGTCGATCAGCCCGGTGAGGTTGCCGAGCACCAGGCCCTTCTTGTGACCCAGTCCCGAGCGCGGCAGCACAAGGGCCGCCATATGGGCGTTGTCCATGTGCACCGCGATTCCCGAGGATATGAGCGCTGGCGGCTCGCCGGCCGCGAGACGCAGCGGTGCGTCGATGCAGGCGTGGAGGTCGATCGCCGCCGACAACGGGGTCTGGTAGTCCGGCGGACCCCAGTCGCGCAGGCGCACGTCAAGGACGCGGATCTCGACGCGTGGCGTGGGATCGATGGCCATGACTTTCCTCCGTGTCCTGACGGGCCGCGGCGCGGTCTTTAACCTTATAAGGACTCGCCAGCGTCTTCGGAAGGGTGCTCGCCGCGCCGACAGCGCTCGATCTGCCGCGCCCGGCGCAGCAGAAAGGCGATGCGACGGGCCTCGCCCAGGCGGGTGGAAGTCCGACTCCGGTCGGCTCCCTGCGCGACCGCCTCGGTCCTACCCTCAGGGAGGCGCATCCGTGTCGGCGTGTCGTGCCCGGCGGTCATCTCGGTGGCTCCGGTTCGAATGGCGGTGACGGTGCTGGCTGCCCTGTTGCAAATGCCGGGCCAGACCGCGCATGGCGGCCAGATCCGCGGAGTCCTCCCGATGCAAGCACCGGGTGGGCTGCCCGTGTCGCCCATGGGCGGGGCAATTTCTGCCGCGCCTGTGCCCTCAGTCCTCGTAGAGCGGGCGTGAGAAGGCGCCCGCCGGCCGATAGAGCCGCATATAGGTGGGCAGGACGGCCTCGAGCGGTGTCGGCCGGATGCCGAGGTCGGCAAGGCCGGGGGCCCCCTCCGGCACCACATTGTCGCGCCCGAGCAGGCGAAGCTGGTCAAGGGTAAGGGGCGGATTCGGCAGGAGGCCGAGAACGGCCGCCTTGAGCCGTGCGAGCCACATCGGCACCGGTATGAGCGGGCGCCGGATCATCGCCTCGCGGCGCATGATCTCGAGCAATTCGCGGAAGCTGTAGACGCGCGGCCCGCCGAGTTCATAGGTCATGGCCCGCGCCGGCCGCTCGCCGCGAAGGGCGGCGCGGGTGAAGGCCTCGGCCACGTCGCCGACATAGACCGGCTGGAAGCGGGTATCGCCGGCGATCACCGGGATCAAGGGCAGGCGCTTTGCCAGCCGCGCGAAACGGTTGAAGAAGTCGTCCTCGGGCCCGAAGATGATGCTTGGCCGCATGATGGTCACGCGCGGGAAGACCGCGCGCACCGCCGCCTCGCCCTCGGCCTTGCTGCGGGCATAGCGGGAGGGCGATGCGGGATCGGCGCCGAGCGCCGACATGTGCAGCAGATGTCCGGCCCCGGCAGCGCGGGCGGCCTCGGCGACATGGCGGGCCCCCTCGACATGGACGCTTCGGAAGCGCTGTCGCCCGCGTTCATGGAGAATGTCGACGAGATTGATCACGATGTCGGCGCCGGCGACCGCGGCAGCGACGGAGGTCGCCTGGCGCACATTTGCCTGAGTGATGTGAATCTGCCCGACCTGGCCCAGCGGCTTGAGGAAGAGCGCATCCTGCGGATGGCGCACGGCGACGCGAATGCGGGCGCCCTGGCGCGCCAGATGCTGTACCAGATAGCGGCCGACGAAGCCGGAACCGCCGAATACCGTGACCAGACGCTCCTTCATGTTCCATCCCTTCACAACGGATTTCGCGGTCGATGATGCCGCACGGGGCATGCCGGGGCGGCAGCGGGCGAGCCGGCACCCAGAACCTTTGCCGGCTCACTCTAGCGGCCCGGGAAACGACCGGCAATGCGGCGAACCGGCCGCCCCGCCGGGCGCGACTCGCGCGCCAGGCCGCCCTTGACAAGGTGACGGGCCAAGGCTAGCTAGAGCCGCCCCGCACCCCATGCCCAGGTGGCGGAATTGGTAGACGCGCTGGCTTCAGGTGCCAGTGGCCGTATGGCCGTGGAGGTTCGAGTCCTCTCCTGGGCACCAGATCATGTTGCGGGAGGGCCCAATCAGGGCCGCAAATTCCTTGAAAACGAAAGGGTGCCGCTGCCTCGCGCGTCGGGAGCGCGGCGGGGCGGCTTCTTCAACCACCCCTGGTTCCGAGGGCCGCTTCGGGGGCCGCTTCGGGGGTCGCTTCGGGGGTCGACGCGTTCGGGTCGCCCTGCGGGGAAGGCCTGGACCGCGCTCGGCAACTCGGCTTCGAAGGCGGCGAGCACGCCGTCGGCGAGGTCGCGGGCGATG
>JBHHTO010000166.1:0-5847 GCA_046753425.1 Rhodothalassiaceae bacterium
CGGGTAAGAATGGTGTTACGGCCCCAGGTAAAATGATAATCCGCAAAAATGTCGAGGCGGCTTAGGCCAAGCGCGGCGCGATCGCTAGCATAGAGCGGTTTTCGCTCTGTCCTCTCGCCTTCATCGCGTCCTTTGACGATAAACCATTTGGGCTCAAGGCTCTTGTCCACGCGCAGGGATACCGACACGGCAACCTGTCGTTCCGAAGGGGGTTCGGGCAGCGGGCCGGTTTCGTCAAAGCCGCATTTGTACTGGGCGAAAGCTTTCTCCTGGAAAAACTTGTGGATGTCCGGCTGCGTTTCATCCCAGTCTGAAAGCGTGACCTGAATCACGATGTCCTGATCGACCTGCTGATTGAAAAAATCCGAATCATCGAGCGAGAGGGCCGTGCGGGGCGAGAGCGCATAATCGAGTGCTGTCAGGATCGTGGTCTTGCAGGTGTCTCCCGCTCCGATGATGCAATTGAAGTCCCCCTTCACTTGCCATGAAAGGGTCTTAATCCCGCGGAAGTTCCTGATTTCGATGTGCTTGATTCGCAAAGGTCAGCCTTTCCGGCGGGCTCTCATGTTCCGCCCCTCTCTTCCGGTCATCACGTTTCCCAGGGCTTGCGCGGCGGACTGAGCTGGTCGATCGCCTGCGTGGGCGAAACGTCGGCCCGGTAATAGCCGGGCTTCCATCCGCTTGCCGCGGCTTCGGCGTACTCGATCTGGCAGACGACGTGCCGGTAATCGGCGATGCCGCCAAGCCGGGAGGACTGGTCGCCGAAGCGGGGCGTGCGCTCAGGGCCGGAGAGAAAATCGTCCGCGGTCAGACCAAGGGTCTCGATGCATGTTTTTAGCGAAAGCTCGTAGGCTGGGTCGCCTCTTGTCGGTTCCGGGCCTTCGCGGACAAACCGGACTTTGACCATTGTCACGATCCCTCCTGATGTTCGCGGCTGAGAGCTTCAAGGTCCGCCGGGCGCAGCCGGTAGCGTATGACATTGCCCTCATGCAGGCCGCGGAATTCCTGCCCGACGTAATTCACCACGTTCTCGCGGTCCTCTTCGGGGATGCCGTCCTCGGCAGCCATGGCCATGATCCGCTCAGGCTTGAATTCCTTCCATTCGAGCACGCAGCGGCGCACAGCCTTGCGCACGAAATCCCGGTATGCCAGCGCCGCCTTCTCCGGGCTTTCGACTTCGGCGCGCAAGACCCGGTAATTCTCGGCCGAGGCCAGATAGGCGTCAATATAAGCTTCGCGCAGCAAGGAAACGTTGTTTAGCTCGTAGATGCCGATCAGACCGTCGATATAGGTGCTATCGTCCATTGTCAGAAACGACATCGGCGCAAGATCGGCCTTTAGAAGTGGGATGTTCGAGGCAATACGCGAGGTCCGCTTGTTGATATCGGCGAAAGCCTGCAAATACGGGATGTGAACGAGAAGAAAGAAGGATTGCTCAAACGGATCGGCGATCGCCGCGGCCTTGCCTATCAGGATTTCAAACTCTTCCTTTATCTCATATTGATCGCCAAGCGGCCTGTAGCTCGAATGCGTGATGCCGACAGGCATGCAGCGCAGCCGCCCCGCCATGGCGGGATCGGCAAGAAGGCCGTCGGCAAGCAAGGCGTGAATGCTGAACATATCCGGCCGGCTGATGCTTATGTCATCGAGATGATCGACGACATACTGTATCGCTTCCTTGTGGTTGAGGATCATCAGCGCTTCCTTACGATCCTTGCCGGCCGCCTCTTCGCCGAAGCGGATCAGCCGTTCGGTCTGAAGGATATCGTAGGTGTTCCCTTCCATGCGCGATGACGCCCAGGAGAGATCAACCAGCAGCCGTTCAAGGATGCGCCGCGCGTAGGTGCCTGCCGGAAGCGGCGCCCCGGTGGGCGTGCCGGCCTCATGCAGGCGCTGCCGGTCCGCCGCGGCGATGTAGAAGGTCTTGTTCGGGATATAGCGGTCGAGAAACGCCTTGTTGTAGGAAATCGGCCTACGGCGGTTATAGGGTGTTTGCAGATGCGCGCGCAGCACGGCCGTGCCGGCCAAGCTGTAGCCGGTGGCGCGGGCCTTGCCCGAAACCTCCAGCCGGCCTTCATCGACAAGCCGCTTGAGCGCCCGCCAGACCGTTGGCGGACTGACATCGGGCGCGACATGACGGCGGACATCCTCCCGGCCGGCGCCGGGGTGATCCGCAATGTAGTCCAGTATGGCCTGGCCCCTGAGCGACATGAAACGATCCGTGCATCCTGCGAAACGATTATGCATTTAGAATATATAGTGATTTCCGGCTTGTCAAGATATCGTTTCACGGCTTTTGAAACGATCTGGCGGCCACCGTTGTCTGCAACGATAACCAGCCGGGATGAAACGTTTAACCGATTGATCTGCTTATGATATCCTGTCGCAATACAGCATCGTTTCATCGAAAATGAGACGATATGAGAGATAGCCCGTGTCCATGGCCGGGCGTCAGGACGATCGGCAGGGATCAGGCAGCCGCAGGGGCGCTCTCATTGAGCGCATCGAGGACGCGGCGCTGCCGGCCCAGCCATTCTGTCCAGGCCCTCAGGAACGCACCAAAAGCCTCTTCGTGGACGCGCAGGATATTCAGGCCGGTGATCTGCCCGTCCCTTGTGCGCGCACTGACAAAGGCGAACATGGCCGCCTGGGCGGCGCTGTTGCGCCCGTATTCATCGCGATAGGTGACGCCGCCATGGGCGAGCGCATTGCGCAGATCAAGCAGCACGCGGCGCGCCGGGGCGTTGCGGGCGGCCTCGAAAGCTTGCGGCGCGGAAAGCGCTGCGAGAAGCTCGTCGGGCCACTCGCCGGCGATGTTAAAGGGCGGATGAGCCTGCACATAGCTCCACGCACCGCTTTGGGCAAACGGAGCGTCGCCGAAGGACCGTGTAATGCCAAGCACGCCGGCCAATTCTTTAGCCAGCGCGGGATCGAGATCCCTGTCATCGCCTGCCTGCGCCGCGCCCGGATTGCCCAATGTACGATCGAGCGCCGGCTCGCCCAGCGACACGGCGCGTTCCTGCGCCGCCGTCGAAGACACCGCCGGCTTGGCGGCGAGCATGGCCTTAAGCGCAGCGAGCCGGGCGGCCCGCTCGGCAGGCGCGATATCGAGAGGTTCACGACTCATATGTTCATGTGTTGTTCTTATCCTCAAAGAGTCAAGGACGATGCGTAATTAAACCGCCAAGGGCAGCATGCACCGCCATTCGGTGACAACCTGCGGTACACTGATAGGGACTGCGCCGGCCTGGATCATGCGGGCGGCGGCGGTTTCGGCAAGCAGCTCGCACGCGCCGAGGCACAGCTCGCGCAGCAGATAGACGTCATAGCCCTCCTCGAGGGCGGAGAGCACGAAGAAGGTGAGTGCGGTTTCGGCATGATCGCCGCCGATGATGAGGCGCGCGCGATTGAAGGCGGCAAGCGCCCGGCGGACGTCCGGATCGGCGAGCGGATTGATGGGCCGATAGGAAAGAACCGGGTAATGGCCCGATGCACGACCGCCCTTCTCTCGCGCCAGCAGAAGAGCCGGCACGCCGTGCCGCTCGGCCGCCTCGAGTAGCGCGGCAAGAGGCTCGCTCATATCGCCCATGCCGTCGCTCTCGGCGATTCCGGGGCCATCGATCAGGATCAGCGCGCAGTCCGCGGGCGCGATCAGGCTCCTGAAAATGGGACGATCATCCGCCATCGGTGCGGCCTTTCTCTCGTTTTCAGCGCGCCCGCCGCCATGAAAGAGACATTTTGACTCGCCATTAGAACCGATATTGGCAATTCTACGAGCATTGGTTGTGCATGGCCGATGAGGCGCGGAGCAACGACATGCACCCCTTTGACATCGCGCAGGGCTTTCTCGACATATGCGAGCGCGACCCCGCCCCCGCGATCCTGAATTCCGCCTTCGGCGAAGCAATCCGGGAGCTCGGCTTCCGGCACTTTGCCTGCTGCTCGCATGTCGACCCTCTGCGGCCGCCCGAAGGGGCGGTGGTCACGCACGATTATCCGCCGGAATGGGTCGCTCTTTACAGCGAGCGCCGGCTCGACCGGGTCGATCCGGTCTTTCGCCATGCCGACCGCTCGGCGCGCCCCTTCTTCTGGAACGATCCGGACTTTCGCGCCACGCTCGATGCGACCGAGGTCGCACTCATGGACGAGGCTCAAGCAGCGGGCATTGCCGATGGCTATACCATCCCCATTCATGCGCCGGCTGCTTTTCCCGCCTCCTGTACCCTGCTGCCCGATTCCAGATGCATCGAGCGCGCCAGTTACCATGTCGTCCATCTGATGGCGTGCTATCTGCACGAGGCGTTGGCCCGGGCCTCGCCGCGGCCGGTCTCGGCGCTGAGCCGGCGCGAGCGCGAATGCCTGGAGCTTGCCGCCCAGGGCAAGAGCGATTGGGTGATTGGCCAAATCCTCGGCATCAGCGGGCGGACCGCCCACAACCATCTCGAATTCGCAAAACGGCGGCTCGGCGTTGCCAGTCGGACCCAGGCGGTGGTCGTTGCGCTCTTTGCCCATCTCATTTCCTTTGGCGACGTGCTGCGGACCGATAGGCCCGGCTCCAAGAGCGATGCGGACGCGAACCCCGAAGCCTGACCCCGATCACCCGTCGGTGCAATTGGTCCGGTCGGACCAATAGTCTCGCCGCACCATCGGTCCCACCCTGCTGGGTAATCCGCGGCTTGGGAGGGACCGGCAATGATCAGGATCGTGACGACGAGAAACCGGAGAGCGCATGCAGGGGCGCTTATCGAGATGCACCGTCAGCGCAAGGCCGTCTTCGTCGATCGCCTGGGATGGGATTTGGCCGTCACCGGTGGCCTCGAGTTCGACGCCTATGATGGACGGCACGCGCTCTATCTTCTATCGATCGAGAAGGGCCGGCTCATGAGCTCGGCCCGCTTGCTGCCGACGACGCGCCCGCATCTGATGTCGAACCGCTTTGCGCATCTGTGCTCAGATGGCGTTCCACGCGGCTGCGGTGTCTGGGAGGCCTCGCGCTTCTGCGTCAATCCGGCGATCACCGAGACGGCCAACCGCCATGCGCAGCTCGGCCTGATCATCGCCGGCATTCTGGAGGCCGGACTTGCCCGCAGCATCGATCAGGTCACCTTCGTCGCCGGCAGCGCGCTGCTGCCGCTGGCACTCGATGCCGGCTGGGATGCGCGGCCGCTTGGCCCGCCCTGCCATGACGGACGCGACACGATTACCGCCGTGGCGGCGGAGATCACGCAAGCGGGGCTCGCCGCGGTGCGCAGGCGTTACGCTCTTGAAGGCTGCATTATCCAGTCGGCCAGCTTTAAGGCCGCGGTCTGAGACGATGGCGCGCATTCGTCTTGCCGCCCTGCGCCCCTATCTCAGGCGCGTCGCAGCCGCTCTTTCCGAACTCGATCCCGAGGACCGGCAGGAGTTGGTCCAGATGCTCGAGCTTGGCGTCCTGATCCGCGAGGCCCGCAATATCCTGATCCGGGAGATCGACCGTGCCGATGAAGACGGCGAGGAATAGGGCTGTCGGCGCGAGGGCGAGCGCGGCATGAAGCTCGAGGTCTTCCTCGCGCGTCTCCGGCAAGCTGCAACGACAGCCGCCCTTTTCGGTGCGTTGGAGGAGGCGGCGGGCTGCGCTGGGTTCGAATATCTCGCTTATGCCGCTCTCAAGAACCATGCGCGCTACGGCGCGCCGGCGCATCCTGCTCCGGCCGTGATGCTCACCTATCCCCAGGACTGGATCGCACGGTATTTCGAGCAGGGCTATGAGAAGATCGATCCCGTTCTCCTTTATACGATCGGCATCGGCATGCCCTATCTCTGGCGCTGGTTGCCGAAGCTGAGAGCGCTCGATCGCAAGCAAAGTCG
>JBHHTO010000167.1:0-5802 GCA_046753425.1 Rhodothalassiaceae bacterium
CCTGCCGCGGGCGCAATTCGAAGATCTCCTGGACCCAGGTCGAGACCGGCTCGGCGATCACCTGGAAATATCCGAGCTGCCTCCTCGAGGGCGACGGCTCGGTGGGGGAGTTCTATTCGGTGGCGGTGACCAACAACCGCCAGCAGGCGGACACCGGCACCAAGATGATCCACATCGGCAGCAACACGCGCTCGAAGATCATCTCCAAGGGCATTTCGGCCGGCCGCTCGAACAACAGCTATCGCGGCCTCGTGCGGGTGCTCGCCGGAGCCGGGAACGTGCGCAATTACACGCAGTGCGACAGCCTCTTGATCGGCGCCGACTGCGGTGCCCACACCATCCCCTATATCGAGGCGCGGAACCCGACGGCACAGATCGAGCACGAGGCGACCACCTCGAAGATCTCCGAGGACCAGCTCTTCTACTGCATGGCGCGGGGCCTCGGAGAAGAGGAGGCCGTGGCCATGGTGGTCAACGGCTTCGCCAAGGAGGTGATGCAGGAGCTGCCGATGGAATTCGCCGTCGAGGCGCAGAAGCTCCTTGGCATCAGCCTCGAGGGGGCGGTGGGATGAGAGAGATGGACAGCCATGTTCATCCTTCGACCGGCTCAGGACGAACAGGAATGAAGACGAGCGGGATTGAGGACAAAAAGAGAAGGCATGGTGGATGAGTAGGATACTCGAGATCGGGGACCTCGCGGTCGCGGTCGGGGACAGGACCATCATCGACGGGCTCGACCTCGCCCTCGACGCCGGCGAGGTGCATGCGATCATGGGCCCGAACGGTGCCGGCAAGTCGACCCTTGCGGGCGCGCTGGCGGGCCGGCCCGGCCTCGACATCAGGCGTGGCACGGTGCGCTATCTGGGCGAGGACCTGCTCGCCATGCCGGCGCACGAGCGGGCGGCGCGCGGCATCTTTCTCGGCTTCCAGTATCCGACCGAGATTCCGGGCGTCTCCAACCTTAATTTCCTGCGCACCGCGCTCAATGCACAGCGGCGCTTTCGCGGCGCGCCCGAGCTCGATGCGGGCGCCTTCCTCAAGCTCGTGCGCGAGAAGGCGAAGCTGCTCGACATGCCCTTCGACATGCTCAAGCGCTTCGTCAATGTCGGCTTCTCGGGTGGCGAGAAGAAGCGCAACGAGATGGTGCAGATGGCGGTGCTCGACCCGAAGCTGGCGATCCTCGACGAGACCGATTCCGGGCTCGACATCGACGCGCTGCGTACCGTCGCCGAGGGCATCAACCGCCTGCGCGGGCCGGATCGCGCGATCCTTCTCATCACCCATTATCAGCGCCTCCTTGACCATGTGGTCCCCGACCGCGTGCATGTGATGACCGGGGGGCGCATCGTCCGCTCGGGCGGGCCGGAGCTCGCCCGCGAGCTGGAAGAGAAGGGCTATCAGGCGGTGGCATGATGGCACAGCACGGCGTGATCGATCTCGAGCCCTATCGGGCGGCCTTCGCGGCGGCGCGGGAGACGCTGCCGGGCGGCGGCTGGCTCGCCGAACGGCGCAGCGTGGCGCTCAACCGCTTCCTCTCGCTCGGCATCCCGACACCAAAGGCCGAGGACTGGCGCTATGCCGATCTCAGAGCGCTCCGGCGCAGCGCCTTCGCCCACGCCGAAGAGGCGCCGCCCGCCGAGCCGCGCGCGCTCGAGCGCCTGATGATCGAAGGGCTCGACGGCCCGCGTCTCGTCTTCGTCAACGGCCGGCTCGACCGCGCGCGCTCGCGGCTTTCCCGCCTTGGCAAGGGCGTGCATCTGCGCAGCCTGCGCGAGGTGCTGCTCACCGGCGGGCAGTCGCTCAAGGGTCTCATCGCCGATCTCGAGAGTGCCGATGCGCTTGCCGCGCTCAATACCGCGATGATGCGCGACGGCTATGTGATCGAGATCGCCAATGGCGTCGTGCTCGAAGCGCCGATCGAGATCGTGCATCTGAGCCAGGATGCGGCCGACCGCGGCGTGCACCTGCGGCATGTCATCCGTCTGGGCAGCGGTGCGAAGGCCAGCGTGGTCGAGACCTATGGCGGTGACGCGAGCGGCTATTTCCTCAACGCCCTCGGTCAGATCACGCTCGCCGACGGCGCCCATCTGAAGCTCCTGCGCCGTCAGCGCGAGGGCGCCGCCGCACTCCATCTCGCACGCAGCTTCGCCATCCTTGGCAAGGCCAGGCTCGATATGCACCTGCTCTCGACAGGCGCGGCCAGCGCACGCAGCGAGCTTCGCGCCGAATTCACCACCGAAGGCGGTGCGGTCTCGTTCGACGCCATCCAGCTCGCCGGCGAGGGCCAGACACTCGATTGCCTGAGCTTTCTCGATCACGCCGTGCCCGGCTGCTCCAGCGCCCAGCGCTATCGCGGCGTGCTTGCCGGCGCTGCGCGGGCTAGCTTCTCGGGCAAGGTTCTGGTCGAGAAGGGAGCGCAGAAGACCGCCGCCACGCAGCAGGCGAGAAGCCTGCTGCTCGATGCCGGAGCCGAGGCCAACACCAAGCCCGAGCTCGAGATCTATGCCGACGACGTGATCTGCAGCCACGGCGCCACCATGGGAGCCATCGATCCGGCACAGCTCTTCTATCTCATGGCCCGCGGGCTCGACGAACAGGCGGCGCGCGCCCTTCTCGTCGAGGCCTTCGTCGGCGAGCTTCTCGCCGACCTTCCACCCGGCCCGCTTGCCGATGTCGTCCGCGCCGACGCCGCGGCATGGCTCGGCGGCCTCAGCCAGGAGGGCAGGTGATGGACGATCCCCGCCACATGGCCAACGGATTTGACGTCGCGCGTGTGCGCGCCGACTTCCCGATCCTGCGCCAGCGGGTCTATGGCAAGCCGCTCGTCTTTCTCGACAGCGCCGCCTCGGCGCAGAAACCGCGAGCCGTGATCGACCGCGTGCGGACGCTTTACGAGCGCGGCTATGCCAATGTCCATCGCGGCGTCTACAGGTTGAGCCAGGAGGCAACCGAAGCCTATGAGGCGACGCGCGAGACGGTACGCGCCTTCATCAATGCCGCCTCGACCAGGGAGATCATCTTCGTCCGCGGCGCCACCGAGGGCATCAATCTCGTCGCCCAGTCCTGGGGCCGCCGCTTCTTGGAGCCGGGTGACGAGATCGTGCTGACGACGATCGAGCACCATTCCAATATCGTGCCCTGGCAGATGCTCGCCGAGGAGAAGGGCCTCGTCATCCGCGTCGCGCCGGTAAGCGACGAGGGGGCGCTCGATTTCGATGCCTTCGCAGCGCTCCTCAACGCGCGAACGAAGCTCGTCGCCTGCGTCCATATCTCGAACGCCATCGGCACCATCATGCCGGTCGAGCGGATGATCCGCGCCGCCCATGATGTGGGCGCGAGAGTGCTCGTCGACGGCTGCCAGGCGATCCCGCACATGGCCGTCGATGTGCGTGCACTCGACGCCGATTTCTATGTCTTTTCGGGGCACAAGGTCTATGGCCCGACGGGCATCGGCGTGCTCTATGGCAAGCAGGCGCTGCTCGAGGCCATGCCGCCCTGGCAGGGCGGCGGCGACATGATCGAGAGTGTGCGTTTCGAGAACACCACCTACAACGACCTGCCCTTCAAGTTCGAGGCGGGGACCCCGAACATCGCCGGCGGCATTGGATTGAAGGCGGCGCTCGATTATGTCTCGGCACTCGGGCTCGAGGCCATCCATGCCCACGAGATGGATCTTCTGCACTATGCGGAGGAACAGCTCGACGGCTTCAATTCGCTGCGTCTGCTCGGCCCCAGGGGCGCACGCGGCGCCATGCTGTCGATGATCATGGAGGGCTGCCACCCGCACGATATCGGCACCATCCTCGATCGCGAGGGGATCGCGGTGCGCGCCGGGCATCATTGCGCGCAGCCGGCGATGGAGCGCTTCGGGGTGCCGGGCACGGCGCGGGCGAGCTTCGGGCTCTACAATACGCGCGCGGATGTCGATGCCCTCGTGCGCGGACTGGAAAAGGTGAAGAGTATCTTCGGATGAACGACGACGGCTTCGGGAACGGGAAGAAGGACGCGCGACCGCTGTGGTCGCCGGCGGCCGACGACGGCTATCTCGATCGCTTCGTCAGCGGCGAGACCGACGATGCGGCCGCCGCGGCGGCACCGGAAAGCGAGGCGCCGGAAAGCGGGCCCCCGGAACGTGAGGTCCCGGAACGCGAGTCCGAAGAGGCCGGTCTCGAGGCCCGCGCCATCGCCGTGCTGCGACAGATCTACGACCCGGAGATCCCGGTCAATATCTATGATCTCGGGCTCATCTACGGCGTCGAGGTTGATGAAAACGGCGGTGTCCGGGTGGCGATGACGCTGACCACGCCGCACTGCCCGGTGGCCGAGACCCTGCCCATGGAAGTGGACATGAAGCTGCGCACCCTCGAAGGCGTGCGCGACGTCGATGTCGAGGTGGTCTGGGACCCGCCCTGGGACATGTCGCGCATGTCCGACGAGGCGCGGCTCGAACTGGGACTGCTCTAGAAAGGCGAGCGAGAGGATGACACCCGAATTCCATATCACCGAGAAGGCCGCCGAGCGCATCCGCCGTCTCGTCGAGAGGCATGACGGGCCGGTCGCCGGCCTCCGGCTCTATACCAAGGCCGCCGGCTGCTCGGGGCTCATGTACCGCATCGATTTTGCCGAAAGCCCGCGGCCGGAGGACGCGGTTCTCGAGGTCGCCGGGACGAAGCTCTTCATCGACCGTGCCTCGCTGCCCTATCTCAAGGGCGCGCGGATGGATTTCAAGGAGGACCGGTTCGAGACCGGCTTCGTCTTCGAGAACCCCAACGCCAAGGCGCTCTGCGGCTGCGGCGAGAGCTTTATGGTCGACGACATGGCGGCCGACGGGACCGCCCGTTAAGGCGCCGAATATGCCGGGACACGAGGTCGAGATCGTCGAGGTGGGGGCCAGGGACGGGCTGCAGAACGAGCCCGAGCTCGTCCCCACCGCGAGCAAGATCGCGCTCATCGAGCGCCTCGTCGCCGCCGGTGCGCGGCGCCTCGAGGTGGCGAGTTTCGTGCACCCGAAGCGTGTGCCGCAGATGGCCGATGCCGAGGCCGTGGTCGCCGGCCTGCCGCTGCGCGCGGATGTCACCTATATCGGTCTCGTCCTCAATGAGCGCGGGCTCGAGCGGGCATTGGCGACGCGCGATGCGGCCGGGCACGGCATCGACGAGATCGGGCTCGTCGCCGTCGCCGCCGACGGTTTCGGCCGCGCCAATCAGGGCATGGACTGGCAGACGTCCGTCGAGAGTGCGTGCCGGATTGCGCACCGTGCCGAGGCCGAGGGGCTCCGGGCACAGGTGACGATCTCGGTGTGCTGGGGCGATCCCTATGAGGGCGAGGTGCCGCCCGCGCGCGTGATCGGGATCGTCGCACGCCTCGCCGAGGCAGGCATTGCGGAAATCGCGCTTGCCGACACCATCGGCGTTGCCGTGCCGGCGCGTGTCGGCGCGCTCTTCGAGCAAGCGCGGGAGGCGGCGCCCGGTGTCCGCCTGCGGGGGCATTTTCATAACACGCGCAATATGGCGATCGCCAATTGCTGGGCCGCATATGAGGCTGGTGTGCGGATTTTCGACGCCTCGCTCGGTGGCCTCGGCGGCTGCCCCTTCGCGCCCAGGGCGACCGGCAATGTCGCGACCGAGGACGTGGTCTATCTGTTCGAACGCTCGGGGCTGGAAACGGGGCTCGATCTCGAAGCACTCATTGCGACCAATCACTGGCTCGCGGAGAAACTTGGCCGACCGCTGCCCTCCATGGTCGGCCGCGCCGGCGGCTTTCCACAGCGAGGGCTCAGCGAAGAGGGCGCCGTCTCGGCCA
>JBHHTO010000168.1:0-5797 GCA_046753425.1 Rhodothalassiaceae bacterium
CGGCCGCCACCGTCGCGCAGCTCGATCGCCTCATGCGCCCCGGTCGAGGCGCCGGAAGGCACCGCGGCGCGGCCGCAGGCCCCATCCTCGAGATGGACATCCACCTCCACGGTCGGATTGCCACGGGAATCGAGGATTTCCCGGCCGATGATGTCGATGATGGCGCTCATGATGTCCTCTCCCCGATGGTGGCACACCGCCGCGGCGGTTCAGCCGACGATCTCGATATCCGAAAAGAAGAAGCGGATCTCCTTGTCCGCATTTTCCGGCGAGTCCGAGCCGTGCACCGAATTCGCCTCGATGCTCTCGGCAAAGGTCTTGCGGATGGTGCCCTCGGCCGCGTCGGCCGGGTTCGTGGCACCCATCACCTGGCGATTGCGCGCCACCGCATTCTCGCCCTCGAGCACCTGGACCACGACCGGCCCGGAGGTCATGAAGGTGCAGAGATCGTCGAAGAAGGGACGCTCGCGGTGTACGGCATAAAAGCCCTCGGCCTGGGCGCGGGTGAGCCGCAGGCGCTTCTGGGCGACGATGCGCAGCCCCGCCTCCTCGAGCATGGCGTTGATTCGCCCGGTGAGATTGCGCCGGGTCGCGTCCGGCTTGATGATCGACAAGGTACGTTCGAGAGCCATGGTGAGACGGTCCCCTCTTGCTCTGGGTTTGATGCCCGGGTTGCGGCAGCTTTGGTTGCGGCGGCTTTTACGGGACGACGGCGGCTTTGCCAAGGCCTCGCGAAAGCGGATCGTGTTGTGTTAAGGCCGCCGCATGCTGCAGATCAACGATCTTGTCTATCGCGCCGGTGACCGGCTCCTGTTCGACGGCGCCAGCGCCTTCATTCCGGCAGGGGCGAAAGTCGGGCTCGTCGGCCGCAACGGCGCCGGCAAGTCGACCCTCCTCGCCCTCATTGAGGGTCGCCTCGCCCCCGAGGCGGGGAGCATCGTCCGCCATCCGCGGGCGCGCGTCCTGGCGGTGGCGCAGGAGGCCCCCGCGGGCGCACGCACGGTGCTGGACGCGGTGCTCGACGCGGACAGCGAGCTGCGCCGTCTCGAGGCCGAGGCAAGGACCGCCACCGACCCGCAACGCATCGCCGAGATTCACACCCGGCTTGCCGACATCGACGCCCACTCGGCCCCGGCGCGGGCAGCCGCCATTCTGGCCGGCCTCGGTTTCGACAGCGAGGCACAGATGCGCCCGCTCGATTCCTTCTCCGGCGGCTGGCGCATGCGTGTGGCGCTTGCCGCGGTGCTGTTCCTCGCGCCTGACCTCCTGCTTCTCGACGAGCCGAGCAATTATCTCGATCTCGAGGGCGTGCTGTGGCTCGAGTCCCATCTTCGCACCTATCGCCACGGCTTCATCCTCGTCAGCCACGACCGGTCGCTGCTCAACAGCGTGGTCGACCGGACCCTCCATCTCGAGAACGGGCGGCTCAGGGATTATGCCGGCGGCTATGACGCCTTCGAGCGTGCCCGCGCCGCCGCGATCGAGCGCCTAGGCGCCATGAAGGCACGGCAGGAGGCCGAGCGTCGCCGCATCCAGGCCTTCGTCGACCGCTTCCGCTACAAGGCGAGCAAGGCGCGCCAGGCGCAGAGCCGGCTCAAGATGCTGGCCCGCATGCAGCCCGTCCCCGACGTCGTCGAGGGACGCTCGCCGGCGTTCCGCTTTCCGAAGCCGGAACCGCTGTCACCGCCGCTTCTCGCGCTCGAGAAGGTCGCCGTCGGCTATGACGGTGCGCCGGTGCTGCGCCGGCTCGACCTGCGCATCGATCCCGAGGACCGGATCGCGCTGCTTGGTGCCAATGGCAACGGCAAGTCGACCTTCGCGAAGCTGCTGGCGCGGCGGCTCGCACCGATGGCCGGGCGCATCGTGGCGCCGCCGAAGCTCCGCATCGGCTATTTCGCGCAGCACCAGGCGGACGAGCTCCGGGCGGCGTGTACGCCCTATGACGAGATGCGGGAGCGCCTCCCCGATCTTGCCGAGAGCAAGGTCCGGGCCCGCCTCGGTGCCTTCGGCTTTTCCGCCGACGCCGCCGATCGTCCGGTGGCGACCCTGTCGGGGGGCGAGAAGGCGCGGCTGCTGCTCGCCCTCATGGCCGCCGGCGCGCCGCAGCTCCTGATCCTCGACGAGCCCTCGAACCATCTCGACATCGACAGCCGCGAGGCCCTGAGCCAGGCGCTGAACGACTTCGAGGGGGCGGTGATCCTGATCAGCCATGACCGCCGCCTCGTCGAGGCGACGGCGGACCGGCTTTGGCTGGTCGCCGAAGGGACGGTGCGGCCGTTCGCCGGTGATCTCGACGACTATCGTCGCGCGCTTCTCGCGGCGCGTGGCGGAAGCAATGGCAGCGGCGCGAAGGAGGAGAACGTCCGGGCGCGCGCCATTGCAGAAAGCGGTCACCAACGCCGAGGAGCGGCTCGCCGCACTCGAGGACAAGGCGGCACGGCTGGCCGCCGCGCTCGCAAGCCCGGCCCTCTATGACGGCTCGATCGCCGATGGCGCCACCAAGGCGGCACATCTGAGGCAGGAGCAGGCGCGGCTCGCCCGCGCGATCGCGGAGACCGAGGAAAACTGGATCGCGGCCCATGAGGCACTGGAGCGGGCGCGCGAAGAGCTTTCCGGATCCTAGAGCTTCTGCTCCCAGCCGCCCTGTGGTTTCTGCTGCCAGTAGCTGCGTCTTTCGGCAAGGGAAGCGAAGCGGCGCCAGGCGGCGCGTGCGGTCTCGACGATGCGCTCGTCCTGTCCGTCGAACATGTAGAGACAACGCTCATAGGCATCGAGATCGGGTGGTTCCGGGACGGCGTCGGCAAGCACCAGAACGGACGCCCCGTTCGGTCGCTCGTCGCCGGCCGTGAGATAGATCGGCTGGCGTTCCCGATGCGGTCCGGCGGCGGTTCCGTGCGGCAGGAAGCTGTCCGGATCGTAGGTCCAGAGCAGGCGATCGATGCGCTCGACGCGCGCGGCGTCGGGCAGCTTGACGACGGCGGACAGGCCACGTTCGTGGACCCGTTCGAGAAGCCGCGGCAGGGCCGCCTCCAGAGGCTGGCGTTCGAGATGGTAGAAGCGCACCTCGGCGAGCATCGCCCCTGCCCCCGCGCGGCTCAGCTCTTTTCGTAATTGCGGGCGAAGCAATCGAGCAGGCGGACCCCGAAGCCGGTGGCGCCCTTCTCATAGAGGTCGCCGTCCTTCTCCGACCACACCATCCCGGCGACATCGATATGCGCCCAGGGGACGTCATTGGTGAAGCGCTTGAGAAACTGCGCCGCCGTGATCGAGCCGGCCGCCTTGCCGCCGATATTCTTCACATCGGCACTCGGGGTGTCGATGAGCTTGTCATAGGCCTTGCCGAGCGGCAGCCGCCACACCTTGTCGCCGGTGGCCGTGCCGCATTGCGAAAGCTGTCCGGCGATGTTGTCGTCGTCGGTGAAAAAGCCGGCATATTCGTGCCCGAGCGAGATGATCATGGCGCCGGTCAGCGTCGCGAGATCGATCATCAGCGCCGGCTTGAAGCGGTCCTGCGTGTACCACAGGGCGTCGGCGAGAACGAGCCGCCCCTCGGCGTCGGTGTTGAGCACCTCGATGGTCTGCCCCGACATCGAGCGCACGATGTCGCCCGGCCTCTGCGCCGTACCCGAGGGCATGTTCTCGACGAGCCCGACGACGCCTACCGCATCGACCTTCGCCTTGCGACGCGCCAGCGCGCGCACCAGGCCGGTGACGATGCCGGCGCCGCCCATGTCCCACTTCATCTGGTCCATGCCCTCTCCGGGCTTGAGGGAGATGCCGCCGGTATCGAAGGTCACGCCCTTGCCGACGAAGGCGAGCGGCTTGCTCTCGCCGCCGGCGCCGAACCAGCGCATGACCACGAGCTGCGATTCACGGGCACTGCCCTGGCCCACGGCAAGGAGCGCATTCATGCCGAGCGTGCGCATCTCGTCCTCGCCCAGCACCTCGACATCGACGCCGTCGGCCGCGAGCTTCCTGATCTCCTCGGCGAAACTCTCGGGATAGATGACATTGGCCGGTTCAGAGGTGAGGTCGCGGGTGAGGAAGACGCCGGAGATGGCCGCCTTGCGTTCCTCGAAGGCCGCCGCCGCGTCCGCCGCCGCATCCGTTCCCACGACCGCCTCGACGAGGGTCGGCTTCTTCTTTTCCGGCTCCCTGGTGCGGTACTTGTCGAAACGATAGCTGCGGAGCTCGAGGCCGGTTGCGATCGACAGCGCCGCCGCGTCCGCCGACACCGGTCCGCGCATCGCGTCGTCGAGGAGAACCGTTACCCGCGTCTCGCCGCTGGTCAGCAGGCGGGCGGTGATCTGCCCGCCAATCTTCTCGAACTCGACGGGCGTCCGCTCCTCCGGCGCGCCGAGGCCGAAGAGCAGCACCCGGCTGGCATCGAGACCGGATGGCGCCAGAATCTCCACCACGTCGCCGCGGCTGCCGTCAAAGCGGCTCGCCTTCATCGCACGGCCGAGTGCACCCGACGTCAGCCGGTCGACCTCGGCCGCCGACGGGGCAAGATCACCGCCTTTCGTAGCGAAGACGACGAGCGCCCCGCTCGCGGGGAATTGGGGGGACGTGAATTCGATTTTCATCGCAGCATCTCCACTCTCGCTGGGGTGCCCGGCGGGTCGGACCGGCGCCGGCCTTCATAGCGCTCCCCTTGCCGGATGGAAAGACGCTTGCCGCAGTATCGTTCGCGCGGATTGCACCGCCGCGGGCTTGGCGGTATCAAGTCCCTGCTTCGACCGCGCCCGCCCGCCGCCGCAAGAAGAGAAAGCCCGCTCTTGTTTCGCGCCCGCTGCCTTTTCAGCCTCGCCGCCCTCCTTCTCCTGCCCGCCACGGCGCTTGCCGCACAGGAGACGAACGACCAGGGCGAAAAGGTCGAGGTCGTCTTTTCCGCCGACCAGGCCTTCACCGACCCCGCGACCGGTGATCTCGTCCTCCGTGGCCATGTGGTGATGATCTACGACGGCTATCTGCTCGAGGCCGGCGAGGTCCGCTACAACGAGAAGAAGGACACGGCGATCGCCGATGCGGGCGTGCGCATCACCAATCCCGACGGCGCGGTTCTCAGGGCGACGCGTGTCGAGCTGCACGACAGCCTGCGCGCCGGGATCATCGAGAATGCGCATCTCATCCTCGAGAACGGGGCCCGCCTCGCCGCACGCCGCGGCGAGCGGCAGGCGGGGGGCGAGAGCAGGCTCGAGCGGGTCGTCTACTCGCCCTGCCCGGCCTGCGCCGAGGATCCCGATGGAACACCGCTCTGGCGCATCCGCGCGCTCAAGGTCGAGCACGACAAGAAGGGCCGCCGCCTGCGCTATCAGAATGTCTATTTTGACATTCTCGGCGTGCCGGTCGCCTGGCTTCCCTATTTCTCGCACCCCGATCCCACGAACACCCATGCGAGCGGCCTTCTCGTGCCCGAGATCCGCACCAGCGAGGAGCTTGGATTCGTCGTCGAGCTGCCCTATGCTTGGGCGATCTCGCCCTCCGCCGATCTCACCATCACGCCGATCCTGACGACCAGCGAGTCACCGGCGCTGGCGACGCTCTACCGGCAATATGTGCGGAACGGCCGCTTCGAGATTGCCGGCTCGGTGACCCATGGTGACCAGCCTTCGGGTGTCCTCACCGGGCGCAAGGAAAAGGGGTTTCGCGGCCACATCTTCTCAAGCGGCCGCTTTCTGCACGGCGCGAACTGGCAGTCGACCTACCAGATCGAGTTCACCGGCGATGACACCTATCCGAGGGTCTACGACTTCTCCGACGCCGATACCTTCGTCAATGACTACAAGCTCGAGGG
>JBHHTO010000169.1:0-5795 GCA_046753425.1 Rhodothalassiaceae bacterium
ACGATCGGCGTCGCCCCCAAAGCGAACCCGGCAAGGGTCATCGCCGCACCTCCCATCAGGAGGGCACGACGCATCTTCAGTCTCTTCTCTGACACTGGCGCTTCCTTTGCTCTGCTTGCGTCTTGTTCGGGACGGTTTCTCGGGAAACCGCATGAGCTGCAGGGCCGAGAATTGCCATTTCCGGGCTGTCTGTACAGAGCCAACCCGCCTAGACCGGCGGATGGAAACGAAAAATTTACCACCCTGTTGCGCGGCAGCAACAGTCTCTTGCCGAAAATTGCCCGGCAAGGCCGGGCGATGAAAATATCCCTGGCGGATTCGGAAGTCCGCGGCCGCAGGCGCGTGCGCGGATGGCCCTGTGCAGTGCTAGCGGATTCGCTGGACGCGGATCGTGCGGCGGGCGACGGTCATCAGATAGCTGCCAAGAAGCCCCTTCTCCACGCTGACCGTCATCCCCGGCCGCACCGGCGGCAAGGATTGCGAGTCGGTCTGCCGCCAGACCTGTCCATTTTTCATCTCGAGAACCAGACGGCGCGTCTTGGTGCGCCGGACCGCCGCGACCGTCATCTCGCGCCGTTCATCGTCTGCCGCCCGCGGCGCCGGCGAAGGCGGCAGGCCGAAGCGGTCTCCGTCGGCGGCCGTATCGGCCGACCCCGTCGTCACCTCCGGTCCCGAATGTCGCGATGCAGCGGCGGTCTCCGGTGGCGCCTCCCTTTGGCCCGCTGGTTTCTCGGCGCTGGATGTGGCCGCCGGCGAGAGCCCGGCCGCGATCCGGTCATAGCAGGCGAGCCGCTTCGCGCCATCGCTGATCCCGGCACAGGCCCGCACCGCCTCGGGCAGCGACTGCGCCAGTGCGCTCGAGGCCGCGATTGCGGCAAGGGCGATGCCGACGGCAAGCGCGCTTCCGGGCCGACGGCGTTCAGATGGCCGCATGTTGCCTCTCGTCATTTCCCTGCTGCTTTCCACATCGGCTAGCGCCGCCCGGCGGCATGCGCGAGGCGGATGGTATGGGCGAGCGTGTCGCGGTCGGCATCGATGCGGGCGCGGGCGGCAAGAAAGGCGTCCCGCACCGCTCCCTTGAGGACCCGTCCCGACGGCAGCTCGAGCGTCAGCGGATTGACCTGGCGTCCGTCGCGCAGCACCTCGTAATGGAGATGCGGCCCGGTGGCGCCGCCGGTCGCCCCGACATAACCGATGATCTGCCCCTGGATCACATGCACGCCAGCGCGGATCCCGCGTCCGTATTTTGACAGATGGCCATAGGCCGTCTTGTACAGGCCGTTATGGCGGATACGGATATAATTTCCGTAAGAACCATAGCGGCTCGCCCGCTCGACCACGCCATCACCGGCGGCATAGACAGGCGTCCCGCGGGGAGCCCCGAAATCGACCCCGCGATGGGCCCGCACATAACCGAGAATGGGGTGCTTGCGGCGACCGAAGCGGGAGGTCAGCCGGGCACCGTCGAGCGGCGTCTTCATCAGCGCCTTGCGCACGCTCGCGCCCGCGGCATTGAAATAGTCGACGCGACCGTCGTCGGGGGTACGGAAACGATAGAGCGGCAGGGAGCGGCCGCTGAGCTCGAGCCGCGCATAAAGGACCGGGCCGTCTTCATGCAGTCCGTCGTCAGCCGCGACATCGCGTTCATAAAGAATCTCGAAGCGATCGCCGGGCCGGATCTCGCGCTGGAAATCGACGCTGAAGCTGTACAGGCGGATGAGCGACACGATCACCGGCACCGGCACGCCCGCACGCTCGGCGGCAAGATAAAGGCTGTCGTCGATGGTGCCGCTCGCATAGGCCATGAGCGGTGTCGTCTCGAGCGCCTGCCGAAAGGCCCGGTAGCCGCCCTCCGGCGTGGCTTCGGCCACCACCTCTTCGTCGATCTGCGTGCGCACGGCGAGGCGCGCAAGACGCGGCGTCGCTTCGTCGCTGCGGAGCACGAGCTCGACCTTCTGCCCGATCCGCAGACGACGCGGGTCGAACAGTCCGGCGAGCGCGGCCACAGCGCGCTGCGCCTCAGCGGCACCGATTCCCGCGCCGCGCAGGGTATCGATCAGGGTATCGCCGTGCGCGAGCGCGAGCTTGACCGTCCGCATGACGGGCCCGGCCACGGCAGCCGCGCGCATGTCGGGCTCCAGGGCCGGTGGCGAGGCCGCCTCCTCGACTGCCGCGGTGGATTGCGCCCGGGGACCCGCCGTCGGGGGCGATGCGGTCTGCTCCGGTGCGGGGGCGGTGGTGGGCAGAAGGCCGAGCGCGAGGGCGAGGCTGAGGCCGGCGACGAGTTGCGCCGCGGCCCGCCACCACCGGCGGCTGCCGATCCCGCGCCCGAGATCGAAGGCAAGCGGCCAGGCATCGCCCTCCGGACGGACGAGCCATCGGTTGCGACCCTCAGCGGCGTAACGGCGAACTCTCATGACCGGCAGTCTATCCCGGAAAGCGCCTCGACAGGGTTAATATGCCGGGCGAACCATGCGGAAACGCCCGCGCCCTGTCAATCGCAAGCACCTCGACATCGCCGGAAACCGGCGAAAGGGAAAAGAAGTCGACCTTCCGGCCCCTCCGCCTCACTGCTTGAAAATATGTTCACGGTGGTAGCGCAGGTGGCGCGGGTGTGGCCGCAGGGCCGGATCGGCCGGAAGCAGCATCTGTCCCTCGGGCAGCAAAAGGCGCTCCATTGCCGCGGGAATCCGGCCGCGGGCCTTGAAAATCCGGTAGTCGTCACTGATCGAGATCAGGCCGCGATCGAACATCCAGTGGCATTCCTCACGATTTCGCTTGCTATCGGTGCCCGAACATGATCCTGTGCGGCCGTCGGCGCCCGCGTAGAAGATGAATCCTCATCGGCGGCGCCCGCTTTCCCTGCCTTTCGCTCCGGCCAACGGTTTCGGGAAGCGTGCCTTCGGGCACATCCATGCCGGCGGCTGATCTACGCAAGCTTCCAAATGAGCGAACGTCCGTGCGCCCCCGGCCCTTTCCGGTCCGGCCGGCGCGACGGCTGAAGAAAGTATTCCATTGAAACAGTTTTCCGCACTCGGCCTCGCCGAGCCTCTCCTTCGCGCCCTCGCCGCCGAAGGCTACACCACCCCCACCCCCATCCAGGCCAGGGCCATCCCGCCCCTGCTCGCCGGCGACGACGTCCTCGGCATCGCGCAGACGGGGACCGGCAAGACCGCCGCCTTCGTGCTGCCGCTGCTTCATCGGCTTGCCGGCGGCCGGCAGCGACGTCCCGCCGCGCGGGGCTGCGGCGCCCTCATCCTCACTCCGACGCGCGAGCTTGCGAACCAGATCGCCGGGGCCATCCGCGGCTACGGCCGCTTCCTGCGGCCCTCGGTGGCGGTGATCGTCGGCGGGGCCAGGCCGGGGCCGCAGATCCGCGCGCTCGCGGCGGGTGTCGACATCGTCGTCGCCACGCCGGGTCGCCTGCTCGACCATATGAACAGCGGCGCCATCCGCCTGCACGAGACCACCGCGGTGGTTCTCGACGAGGCCGATCAGATGCTCGACCTCGGATTTCTCCCGCCGATCCGGCGTATCCTCGGGACGCTGCCCGGGATGCGACAGACCGTGCTCATGTCGGCAACCATGCCGAAGCCGATCCGGGCGCTTGCCCGCGATTTCCAGAGTCGCCCGGTGGAGGTTTCGGTGGCGCCGGCGGCAACGCCGATGGAGCGTATTGCGCAGTGCGTGATCGATGTCGAGAAGGCCGCGAAACGCCGTGTCCTGACCGCGCTTCTGGGCGGCGGCGAGGTCACCCGTGCGATCGTCTTCACGCGCACCAAACGCGGCGCCGACCGGCTGCATCTGCATCTGAAGAAGGCCGGGCTCTCCTCAGGCACGATCCATGGCGACAAGAGCCAGGCCCAGCGCGAACGCGCGCTCAGGGCGTTCCGTTCCGGGCGCACGGCGATCCTCGTCGCCACCGACGTCGCGGCCCGCGGTATCGATATCGACGACATCAGCCATGTCGTCAATTTCGAGATGCCGCATGTCGCCGAGGCCTATGTCCACCGTATCGGGCGCACCGCGCGCGCCGGACGCACCGGTGTCGCCATCTCGCTTTGCGATCCGAGCGAGCGCGGGCTCCTGCGCGATATCGAACGGCTCATCGGCGGTCGCCTCGAACGTCAGATGGAGGCCGCGGGCGGCGGCGTCGAAGCCGCACCCCCGCATCCGCCCGCCCCACCGCCCGCAACCGGGCCACGGCGCGGGAAAGGCGGTGGCCGCAAAGGGCGGCGGCGCGGCAGCGGCAACCACTCGGCCGGCGGTGGTCGCCCCCGCGCCCGGAGCGCGCCCCGTCACGCCTGAGGCCCGGTGACGGCGACGCCGAGGCCCGAACGACGCCGCTTATCGGTGGAGAGGTCGCCTCTGCAGGCGGCGGCCGAGGCCCCCCGGCGCATGGGCCAGGCGGCGCCGGTAATAGGCCAGCGCGGGCCCCGGATCGCTCCACCGCCACAGGGCATCGCGGAGCGGCGGCATGCCGTTTCGTGGCGGGTGCCAGCCCCCGGCACGGTCGAGAAAGGCGCGGAGAAACGGGTCAACCCAGCCCGCGGGCGGCACGACACGCGGCGGCGGCGGTTCCTGCCCGGTGGCGAAGGCGTACCAGGCGAGCGGCAGGTCGATGCCGTTGAGAACCGCCACTTCGGACTGGGCATTGACGCGGCAGACGGTGGGCTCGATGCCGAAGATCTCGCCCCTGGGCGCACGCTTGAACTCGACGCTGCCGATACCGAAGAAGCCGTGCACCTGAAAGAAGCGTTCGCTCAGGGTGCGGACCTCCTCGGCGACATCGACCGGGGCAGGGACGCAGGCAACGGTGTTGCCGGTGCCCACCGGCCAGCTTGCGAGCTTGCACCCGACGAAGCTCCGTGTGAGGTGGCCGTCGCGGCCGGCGAGGGCGAGACAGAAGAAGATCTCCGTGTCCGGCCCGGGGATGTATTCCTGTAGGATGACCCGCTCCACAATGTCCCGCATCGAAGTGATCCGTTCCCGGGCTTTTTCCGCGGTGTCGAGGACATAGGCCTTGCGGAAGCGGCGCAGATAGCCCGGCGGCTTGCTGTCGGGCTTGAGGATCACCGGGAAGCGCAGCTCGTCAAGCCGATCCGGAACCGCGTCCGTGTCAATGAGGCAGGTGCGCGCATAGGCGATGCCGGCGCGCGTGAAGGCCTCGCCGATGGTCGCCTTTCGCATCAGCGGCCGCAGCACCCGGGCAGGCGGCAGCAGGTCCGCAAGACCGCAGCCGAGTGCGGTGCGGTGCATCGACAGCGTCTCGACAATATGGTCCTCGGTTGCCAGCACCACCGGATCGGCGCCGCACGCGTCGCGGATCGCCGCCAGCGCGCGAGCGAGCGCCTCGGCGTCAAGAGAGGGCAGCAGCCGGGCTGTCGCATGACGGCTGCAAAGCGCCAGATTGCGCGGATCGGCGGCCAGCACAAAGCAGCGCAACCCCTGCCGTCCAAGGCAGCGGACGACCCCGAGCGAGCTCAGCGCACAGCCGGCAATGACGGCCACCGGGCGCGTGGTGTCGAGCGATCTCCCCATCGCGATGGAGTCTTATATTCAGAGCGGCGTCCTGTCACCTGGCCACGACGGGGCAGCCTTCGGGCACCGCGCGTGCCCGGTTGGGCGGGACTCGTGACTTGCAGCGATGTGCGCAACGAGCTGGCAAATCCGTTGCCTGAGGTCGGCATCGCCGATACGGCGGAAAGCCCGGATCAGCGCGAGACCCTCGCGGGACATATCGGGCAGCGCTGCGGCGCAATCCCAACCCGCGAAAGAATCGTCAATCGGTACTT